>NZ_JBFTKS010000025.1:0-107845 GCF_056396065.1 Allobosea sp. 05T433
ACGGCGATCTCGTCGCCGCCCTCGGCGACCGCAAGCTCCAGCCCGGAATGCCGGTCGAGGTCTTCATCACCACCGAGGAACGCACCGCGCTCTCGTTCCTGACGAAACCCTTCGCAGACCACGCCAACAGGATCTTCAAGGAGAGGTGAAACGGAGCCGACACGAGGGGAGGGGCGTGGCAATGCTTCAGACAGGCGTGGCCCGTGGCCACGATCCCATCAGGGCAAGGCGCCTTGCCAAGCCTGCTTCTAACCGAACGGCCCTGACAGGGTGTCATTCTCGATATCGCCACGCAGTGTAGCTGCTTGGCTGAGACCTTGCACGGCAATGACGGCCTCCAGGCGATTGCGGGCGCGGAGCTTTTGCATCAGCAGCGTCATGTAGCCCTTCACGGTCCTTTCGCTCAGCGACAGGGCGCTTGCGATCTCCCTGTTTCGCTTGCCGCTGGAAAGCAGCCTGACGATCTGATGTTCCCGGGCACTGAAGTTCGGCATGGGCGTCGGTCGCGTGTTGGCGGGCTTGTGTTTCAGGGCGCCGATGATCCGGGCTGCGAATGAGGGGGAAATGAACACCTCGTCGCGGCGTATTGCATCGATCGCCGTACAGAGTTCATCCGTCGAGCTTGATTTCAGCACGAAGCCGCTGACACCCGCATCAAGAAGCGCGATGGCGAGATTGGTATCGCTCGAGGCGGTGAAGACCAGGACCTTCATTGCTGGCCAGCCCGAGAGAACTTCCAGAAGCGCGCGGAAGGCGTCTCCGGGCATATTGAAGTCGAGGATCATCGCATCGGGGCGGTGATCGGTGGCGATGGAGCGGATGTGCCCGACAGTGGAGCCCATCGCGCTCAATGTCAGGCCGGGTTTGCGCCGGACGAGCGCAGCCATGCCCTCCAGGAGAAGAGGGTGGTTGTCTATGATGGATATTCTGTATTCGGCCATTGATGTTCCCCTGAGGCTGCGGAGAAATCAATTTTTGTGTCTATGAATATTTGAGTGTTGAGAATTTTGTCTGGATTTTGGGGGGCGAATGAATGGGCGTCTCTGCGCATGATCGTTCGAATGATCGAAGCGCGGAGCTGAATTTCAAGCCGTCTTGTTGTTGGGAGGATTGGCGGCGAAGGGCGGTCTCTCAAGGAGTTTGCTCCGCAATCTGGCCCTGCACGCGCCCATCTGCATGACCAGCCTGCAGAGTACCACGTGGCAGAGGCCCCACGAAGCGACGTTTCATCCTGCAGAAGCCGATGCAAGCCTGCCGTCGCGGCTGCAGTCCAGTCCGGCCGTCGGAGTTGCCAATGCGTCGGCGAGCCGAGGTTTCGTCCGGTCATCTCTTCTACTGCGGATTCCCGGTTACTGTCTCATATTTGTCTTCGCGTGCTTGGCGTGCGTTGCCTGCAGGGAAATCGGCCGAAGAGCCCATGAATACGGCTCGGGGGCACTGTTGCGCAGACGCTTATTATCCAAGGAATAAGATCACGCCCGATCGAATTTAATTGGAATCGAACGAATCGTTCGCCAAACTCGCGAGGCGTACCAGCAAAGCGTTGCCTACCTCATTATCAGTAGTTGGCGGGACATGGCTCGTACATCCGTAGATGGCAGGAAGCCGCCCCTCTCTAAAAGCCCCAGATGCATTGCGTTGGCTCTGCTTGGGGCGCTGCTGTTGAGCGCCTGCCAGGAATCCGGAATCGTCTCCTTCGAGAAGCAGGTCAACGCCACTCACTCGACGCGTTCGGTCGACGATGACGGCAAAAGGCGCCCCTTCGGACCCTATGCGAGCCTGCCGGACCCGAGTGGCGCCGGGCCGGCGCAGGCCGCCAAGGTCTTTTCGGGGGGAGAGTTCACCGGCAATCCCGACCAGTCGCGGATGCCGAGCGCTCTTCCGCGGGCGTCCGGGGGGCAGACTTATACACTCAATCTCGTCGATGCCTCGGTGACCGAAGGCGCGAAGGCCGTGTTGGGTGATATCTTCAAGACCAGCTTCACCGTCGATCCGAAGATCGAGGGCCGGATCACGATTCAGACGACGAGGCCGGTCGACAGTGCCGGCATCGCTGAACTCTTCGAGGCGTCCCTGCGGACCGTCGGCGCCGCGATCGTTCAGAACGGCAACATCTATCGGGTGGTGACGGCCGATCAAGCGGCGATGGGGGCGAGACTCGGCGGATCGGATAGCGGCGGCCAACAGATCGGGAACTCGGTCAAGGTGGTGCCGATGAGGTACATCGCGGCGACGGAAATGAAGCGCATCCTCGAGCCGATCGTGTCGTTCGGCGGAGTGGTGCGGGTCGACACATCCCGCAATGCGCTGCTGATCTCGGGCACGGCCCAGGAAATGAACTCCATCGAGGAGGCCATTTCAGTCTTCGACGTCAACGCCATGAAGGGTATGTCGTTCGCGCTCGTCCCAGTGCGAGGCGGAGAACCCGATGCCATTGTCGATGGGGTCAACCGCATCTTCTCATCGAATGCCGAAGGCGCGATGAGCGGCATGGTCCAACTGGTGCCGAACGCGAAGCTCAAGTCCATCCTGATCATAGCGAGGCAGCCGCAATATCTGCGTGAGGCCCAGCAATGGGTTCGCCGCCTCGACGATCAGGCCGCCGGGCCACAGCGGGAAATCCACAGCTACGTGCTCCGCAACCGGCAGGCCAAGGAACTCGTGGAGGTCCTGAATTCGATCTTCGCCAATGAGGTTACAGGCGGCGGAGATGCAGGCAGACGCGGCGGGCAGAGGGTGCGCAGCTCCGAGCCGGATGCCGCGGGCGTGCCGGGCCAGCTGGCCCAGGCCACGGGATTCTCGGGTGGCGGCTCGGGCGGTGACCGATTCGCAGGCGCTTTCGGGGGCGGCGCAGCACGCCGCAGCTTCGACATGTTCTCGGGCCTGCCCATCGGCGGTGCGACCCTGGCCACGGGAGGCCAGGAGAATGGCGCTGCCTCCGAAACGGCCGCGACGGGGTTCGGAGCGGGTGGGCCGGGCGGCGAGCCGCGGATCAAGGTCGTGGCCGACCCGGCGCAGAATGCGCTTCTCATCCTCGCCTCCCAGGAAGACTTCAAGCGGGTGGCCCGGGTCATCGCCAATCTCGACATCGTTCCCAATCAGGTCCTGATCGAGGCGACGATCGCCGAGGTGACGCTGAACGACGACCTCAAATTCGGCGTCCGCTGGTTCTTGCAGAACCAGCGCGGCAATCAGACGGGAACCTTCACCAACGCGATCGACGGGGCCATCAGCGCCGCGTTCCCGGGCTTCTCCTACGTTTTCAGGGCAGCCCAGGCCAACGTCACGATCAATGCGCTCGCCGAGGTCGGGCGGGTCAACGTTCTCGCTTCGCCGAGTCTCATGGTCGTCGACAAGAAGACCGCGACCCTGCAGATCGGCGATCAGGTGCCGATCACGACCCAGTCTGCGGTGAGCGTGCTGACGCCCGGCGCTCCGGTCGTGAACTCGGTCTCCTACAAGGACACGGGCGTGATCCTCAACATAACCCCGCGGATCAATGAATCGGGCCGCGTCCTGCTCGATATCGAGCAGGAGGTCTCGACCGTGCAAAGAACAACCACCTCCGGCATCGACTCGCCCACATTCGGGCGCCGGCGGGTGCGCACCACCGTTGTCGTCAATGATGGCGAGGGCATCACGCTGGGCGGCCTGATCCAGGACAGGACATCGCGGGTGGCGACGCAGGTTCCGGTCCTTGGCGACATCCCGCTGCTCGGCAATGCGTTCAAGGACAAGCGGGATCAGGTCGAGAAGACCGAACTCGTCATCATGCTGACGCCGCGTGTCGTGCGGGACCTGAACGAGGCGAAGGCGGTCACCGACGAATACCGGCGCAAGGTCGAGGCCTTTGCCCCGACGCGCGATCCCGGCCGCGTCGTGATCCAGAACGCCAAGCGCGTGCTACGATGATACGGAGATCATCAGGGCGATCTCCGGCACTGGGCTTCCGATGGAGGGAGCATGACCGAGCACGCTCGAACCGCACTGGCAGAAAACGATCCGCATAGCCGATCGTTTTCGGAGAAATTCGGAGCCTTCCTGCTGTCGCAGGGCCTTCTGGATGCGACATCGATAGGCCGCGCTCAACGCGCCGCGGCGACCGCCGGAGATCGCTTCGACCTCGTTCTGGCCAAACTCGGCATCATGTCCGAAGCGGATCTCGCGCTCAGCCTCGCACGCTATCTCGGGCTCCCGCTCTACGCGCCTGGTGACGAGAGCCTGCAGCCGCTTCTCACCGAGAAACTGCCGCCCTCCTTCGTGATCCAGAACCGGATTCTGCCGATCCGGCTGGAGGCGGGTACGCTGACGCTCGCCGTCGTCGATCCGCTAGACCAGATGCCGCTGGATTCGGTGCGCTTCGTCGTCGACCACGCGATCCGCCACGAAGTCATCACGCTTGCCGAGTTCGAGCGGCTCGCAGCGGTACTCTATGGCGAGATGAGCGCTGCCGAAGCGCTGGCGACACCTGTTCACGCGGGCGAGGATCCCAGCGAACACGACCTGCAGCGGTTGCGAGACAGCGCCAGCGAGGCGCCGGTGATCCGCCTTGTCAACCAGATCATTTCCGCTGCGGTCGATGCCCGCGCCTCGGATATCTATGTCGAACCGATCGGGAACGGGCTCTCCGTCCGGTACCGGATCGACGGGATGCTGCGCGTCACCGAAGAGGTGCCCGCGCGGCTGCGGGCCGCCGTCATCTCGCGCATCAAGATCCTGGCGAGGCTCGACATTGCCGAGCGCCGCCTGCCGCAGGACGGGCGCATCAAGCTCGCGATCCGCGGCAATGATATCGATTTCCGCGTCGCCACCATCCCCACCATCGACGGTGAGACGGTCACGATGCGCGTGCTCGACCGCAGCCGGGTCAAACTCGACTTTTCGAGCCTCGGCTTCGAGCCGGCACAGATCGCGGTGCTGCACAAGGTCATGGAGCAGCCGAACGGGATCATCCTCCTCACGGGGCCGACCGGCAGCGGCAAGACGACGACGCTCTACACCATGCTGAAACACGTCAATCGCCCGACGGTGAAGATCTTCACCGTCGAGGACCCGATCGAATATCAGCTCGCGGGCATCAGCCAGGTGCAGGTCCAGCAGACCATCAACCTCGATTTCCCGGCCTGCCTGCGGGCTATCCTGCGGCATCACCCCAACATGATCATGATCGGCGAGATCCGTGACACGGAGACCGCCCGGATCGCCGTGCAGGCGTCGCTGACCGGCCATCTCGTGTTCTCGACCTTGCACACCAACAGCGCCGCCGAGACGGTGACGCGCCTGATCGACATGGGGATCGAGCACTTCCTGCTCGGCTCGACCTTGCGCGGGATCATGGCCCAGCGGCTGGTGCGACGCTTGTGCATCTCCTGCGCAGAGCCGCACGAGGTCGCGCACGAGATCGCGGAGCAACTGACTGAAACGGTTCCGGCACTTCGCCAACTCGGCCCCGCGAAACTGCTGCGGCCCCATGGCTGCGAGAAATGCGGCTTCAGCGGGTTCCGCGGCCAGCTGTCGATCGCGGAGCTGCTGGTCGTCGACGATAGCGTGCAGCGGGCGATCCTGCAGCGCCTGCCCGCGATCGAGATCGAGCGCATGGCGCGCAGGGCTGGCGGAGGATCGATGTATGAGGACGGCGTCGCCAAGGCCTGGCGGGGGCTGACGACGGTCGAGGAAGTGCTGCGCGTGACGACCGCGCTGACGGTGGAGCAGCCATGAGGTTCCACTTCGAGGCCTTCGATGGGGCGGGAAACCTCATCGAGGATGATGTCGAAGCCGCGTCCACCGACGAGGCCCGAGACATCATTCGCGCTCGCGGTGTCACCCCCTACGAGGTTCGGGCCTCGGGGGGAGGGGATTTCCTGTTTCGCGAGATCAGCCTGGAGCGCGGCTCGCGGCGGGTCAACGATGCGCAACTCGCGCGCCTGGCTCGCGATCTTGCTGTGCTCCTGCAGGCCGGCCTGCCGCTCGACACCGTCTTGCGCATCGCCTCGACGACCACGGAAGAGCCGCGGATGCGGGCCCTCGCGCTTCAGTTGATGGAAGGGGTTCAGCAGGGCTCGATGCTTGCGGAGATCATGGAGGGAATGCCGGGCCGCTTCCGGCCCGAATACATCCGCATCGTTCAGGCGGGCGACGTCGGCGCCGATCTCGGCGGCGCCATGCAGGAACTGGCCGAACTGCTTGACCGGCGGGTCGAGATCAGGAGCCGGATTCGCTCCGCCATGGCTTATCCGGCCCTCCTGGTCTGCCTTGCCGCGGTGTCGATCTCGATCGTTCTGGGATTGCTGGTCCCAGCGGTGACGCCGCTCTTCCTGGAGAACGGCATGCCGCTACCCACGGTCCTGGCGGCCATGGAAGCGGTTCGGCAGAATGGAGCGTGGATCCTGGGCCTTGCCGCCGCGATACTGGTCATCGGTGGGTTGGGCATTCTCGCGGCCCGGCGGAGTACTGCGCTTCGGATCAAGCTGGACAGGCTCTACCTGTCTCTCCCCGTCATCGGGCGCATTGCGGAACTCCGCGAGGCGGGGCGCTTCATGCGCACGCTTGCGACCCTGGTCAAGGCCGGTGTCCCGCCGCTGCAGGCGCTGCAGGCCTCCTGTCCCCTGGTCAGGAACCAGCATACGCGCGAGCGGCTTGACCGGGCCGTCACGGATGTTCGGGCAGGCGTCAGCATCGGAGAGGCGGTCTCGGCAGCCGAGGCGCTGCCCTCTGTTGCTCAGCAGATGATCACGGTCGGCGAAGAAAGCGGCCGTTTGCAGGACATGCTGCTGCGCGCTGCCGTGATCCTCGAGCGCCAGGAACAGGTCCGGACCTCCCGCGCGCTCGCGGCGCTGACCCCGGTCATCACGATTTTCGTTGCGGGCATGATCGCGGTCATCATCTTCTCGGTGATGGGAGCGGTCCTCTCGATCAATGAATTGGCATTACGATGACCCGCACAGCACGCGCCATACCCGCCAACGCAGGCTTCACGCTCATCGAGGTGCTGATCTGCCTCGCCATCCTGAGCCTTGCCGTGACCATGGCTGCGCCCTTGCTGAGACGCACACCGTCGCAGGCACAGGTGACGGCTGACGCGACCCGTCTGGCGGCCGCACTTCGGGTCACCCGCGCTGCCGCCATGGCGCAGAGCCGGGACATGCTCTTCCTGATTGATGCGGACAGGCGTATCTACGCCTCGCCCGTGATCGGGGAAACGCAGATGGCGCCCCGTACCAGCATCGACATGGCGCTGGCCGAGGCCGAGCGCCGCTCCTCCAGCGTCGGCGGTATCCGCTTCCTGCCGAGCGGGCGTTCGACCGGTGGCGACATCCACTTGCAACTGAGCCAGGTCGGCGCGCGCGTTCGGGTCAGCTGGGCCACCGGCCATGTCACGCTCGATCAATAGCGGCACGCAGCGCGGCGTGAATGACCGTGCCCAGGCCGGCTATACGCTGCTCGAGTTCCTTGTCGCTTTTGCGATCCTGGTCGTAGTCCTGGCCTCGCTCCTGACAGCCTTTGCCGTCGCGATGCGCGGCGACCGCCAGGCCAGCTTCCTGACCTTTGCGACGCTGCTGGCCAGGAGCAAGCTGGCATCTGCCGGGCAGGACTTCCCCCTCAGGCCGGGAACGACGGCCGCGAGATTCGACAATGGCTATGAATGGCGCGCAGTTGTGCGCAGCTACGGCTCGGTCAAGCTGGGCGAGAACCGGCAGGTCGAGAGCCTCTGGGTCGATGTTACAGTCTCCGATCCCGCCAGCAACGGCACCCGCTCGGTGACCTTGTCGTCCCTCGAGGTCGCGCCGAGGTCCGGACCATGACCGTGGGGACCCATTCCGGAGCGCGGACCGGTGGCTTCATCCTTCTCGAGGTGCTGGTCGGGCTGATTCTGCTCTCCCTGACGCTCGGGCTTTTTGCCCTGACGCTGGGTTTTGCGAGCAGGATCGCCGAGGCGGGGCGTCTGCGCGACCGCGGCGCCGAGATCGCGGTCGGCGCTGCCGCAATCTCCGGCTGGCTGGCCGGCGCGCTGCCGCTCATTCAACCGCGTGCGACGGAGCGGCCGCTGGTGATGTTCGAAGGTCTCGCCGACAGGGTGTCTTTCGTCACCTTGAGCAACGGAGACGCACAGCCAGGGGGAATACTTGCGATCACGATTGCGAGTGAGAACGCAGATGCCCAGGGCGCCGGCGCCCTGGTCTTCGGCTCATCGCTCATGTCGATTGGTGCCGCCGCGTTGTCGGCCCAGAACACGGGAGAGGTCCTTGCACGGGGCGTGGCTTCGGCAACATTCAGCTATTTCGGCTCGCGGGAAGAGGGCGCCCCCGGGCGTTGGCATGATGAATGGAGAAATTCCGAGCGGCTGCCGCGTCTCGTCAGTCTACGTGTCAGGGTTATCGTCGAGCATAGATTTGAGGATTTTGAGCTAAATTTTCCTATTTTTACAGATTGATAGAATTGTATCTGTATTATTGTCGAAACTACTTGCTGCGAGGATCGGGTCTGGTGGATGGATTTTTTTTATATTTTTGATGTTATTCTTCGTCATAGGCTGTTTGGCAATCTGACGGTTCTGTAGAACCGTCTCGCTGTGATAGCATTCACGCGAGAGAAGAGGGTATTACGACCAAGGTCACGGACTTTGGTTCCATGCGCGGACCGACCTTCGCCCCTTCAGTTGCTTCCTCCTGAAAACTAGAATTCCTGCGATATTTTGCACGTTTTCAGCTCGGGGGAGGCGGTCGTGTATCTTCCACGCGAAACCACTGGCATCCGGTTGAGAGAAGCTCAGCGAGCCCTCGAGAACCGGCTCGAGATCGTCAAAGCCCTCTCGCTGGGCGAAATCACCAAACGCGACCTGCTGCGCTGGGGCTTTTTCACCGCCGGCGGGTTGCTGGTAGCGAAAAACGGGCTCAGTCCCTTCGCCAAGAGTGCCTATGCCCAGGTCCCGACCGGGGCGCCACGCAGCCCCACCTTTGGCGCGGTCAGGTATCACGACGCCATGCGGCGGCCCGAAGTCCAGAAGCCTGTGCCGCTTCTGCGTATGCCCAATGGCGATGCCGCCTGGCAGTTCGCCTCAGGAGGCCAGGAGCCGCCTGCCAAGAATTTCTCGTATCACACCGATTTCAGCAATTCCCGTGGCGCTGCCTACCGCAATCCGGTGACCGGAGTCGGACCCATGGAAGGGCGTCCGCCAGGCGAGTTCTTCGCCCATCAGCGCTGGGAGGAACTCTATCCGAAGCAGGGCTATCTGCTGTCGCTAGGGCAGGCTCGAGTGGGCAACAAGTTCTGCGATGGCATGCCTGACCAGAACCCGAACGCGATGTGGAGCTTTGGCCCTCGGCAGCCAGGACAGGCGGGCAATATGGCCGGCACACGCAACGGTCTCGGCATGCCGATCCTGATCAAGGCGCGCTATGGCGAACCGGTCCTCACCCGGATGTACAATGATCTCCCGGTCGACCGGGCGGCCAATGGCGGCTTTGGCCGGAACGAGGTCTCGATCCATTTCCACAACGCGCATAATGGCGCCGAGAGCGATGGCGCCTGCAACGCCTTCCACTTCCCCGGGACTTTCTATGACTATCACTGGGGAATAACCATGGCCCGGCGCGACATGCCGAGCCTCTGGCCGACGGGCGACCGCGACTATGTGCGCAAATGCTCCGGCCCCGACGACGGCGATGGTCTCGTCCCCGTTCCCGGAGATTTCCGGGAAATCCAGGGCAGCCTCTGGTTCCACGATCACCGCTTCTTCTTCACCGCCGAGAACGTCCACAAGGGCATGTTCGCGGTCTGCAATTTCTACAGCGGGCCCGACCGCGGGCGGGAGGATCTCGACGACGGCATCAATCTTCGATTGCCGAGCGGCACGCAGCTGAAATGGGGCAATCTCGACTTCGACGTCAACATGGTCATTTCGAACCCGGCCTTCGACGCCGATGGCCAGTGTCGGTTCGACATCTTCGACACCGACGGCTTCCTTGGCGACATGCTCTGCGTCAACGGCACCTATTATCCGCATTTCGAGGTGCTGCCGCGGCGCTACCGCTTCCGCTTCTTGAATGCGTCCATGTCGCGCTTCATCAAGCTCGCTCTGGGCGTGAACAAAAGCGCGCGGTTCTCGCAAGGCACGAAGGTGCCGTTCTACTTCATCGCCAATGACGGCAACCTGGTGGTCAACCCGATTCTGCTCACCGAACTGGACGAGCAGGGCGTTGCGGAGCGCTACGACATCGTTGTCGATTTCTCGGCCTTTGCGCCGGGCGACAGCGTCTTTCTGGTGAATCTGCTGGAGCAGACCGACGGGCGCAAGCCCAAGGGCGCCGTCTCCATGGATAAGGCCTTCAAGGGCAGGGATGACGACCCCTGCGTCGGTCCGATCCTCGAATTCAGGGTCGTCAGCCAAGTCCAGAGCGTCGACAACCCCGGCAAGGTCTACAACGCCAATAATCCGATCGACAAGGATCGCAGCGCCAACTTTGCCGATCCCGAGTGGAGAACCGGGGTCAAGACCCTGACCACCCAGGTTCCGATTGTCGCGCCCGTTCGCGAGCGGGTGATCGAGTTCGGCAGGTCGGGGGATGGCGATTCACTCGGGGCGGACGGGCAGTGCACACCCGATTGCGGAGACACCAAGGCCTTCCCCTGGAGTATCAAGGTCAACGGCCAGTCGGCGCACTCGCTCAACGCCAATCGTATCTCGGTCCTGATCCCTAAGCCGGGCGAGGTTGAGCACTGGACGCTCGTCAATGGTGGCGGGGGGTGGGACCATCCCATCCACCTCCATTTCGAGGAGGGGGTCACCATGGACCGTGGAAACCTCTCCATTCCAGATACGGAGCGGTTGGTACGCAAGGATGTCTGGCGCCTGCGTCCTTCGGGGAGGGTGAAATTCCAGGTGCGCTTCGGCGAATTCGGCGGCGCCTATGTGAACCATTGCCACAACACGGTTCACGAGGATTTCGCGATGCTGTTGCGCTACCAGCTGCTCACCCCGCCGCCAGGCGACCCCAACTACAAGGGGCAGCCGCAATATGTGCCGACGATGACGCCTATCCCGACACCCAATGGCGTCGTCTGGAAGCAGCCCGAAATTCTGCCTGAGGGCGATCCCAGGGTGGTGAAAGTCGCTTCCAAGACCTGAGCGGGCGTCTGCGCCCCGAGAAGGTGGGCCGAATTCGAGACCGCATTCGTTACTAAAGGGGCCGTTCATGCTCAGACGACTTTTTGCGATCAGCGCCATTCTCGCACTGTTTGGAAGTGTCGGCGGCAGCATCGCGGCCCCTGGTGGCTCGCCCTGGGGGCCAGGGTACCTGCCCAACGTCCCCGTCATCACGCAGGACGGCAAGACGCTGCGATTCTACGATGACGTGATCAAGGACAAGATCGTCGTCGTCAGCTTCATCTACACGACCTGTCGAGACATCTGCCCTGTGATGACGGCGCGCCTTGCGCAGGTGAAGGACAAGCTCGGCGATCTCGTGGGCAGCCGCATCTTCTTCGTCTCGATCAGCATCGAGCCGGAAGTCGACACCCCCGACAAGCTCAAGAATTATGCGGAGGTGTTCCAGACCGGACCAGGATGGGTCTTCCTCACCGGCAATGCCGCGGACATCACCGTGCTCCGGCACAAGCTTGGCGAGCGGAGCCGCAAGGTGTTCGAACATCGCAGCGATATCATGCTGGGCAACGACGTGACCGGCGAGTGGGCGAAGGATTCGGCCTTCAGCGACCTCAACACGCTCGCCATGACGATCAAGTCTATGGATCCAGATTGGCGCAACCAGATGGGGAAAGCCGAGACCGTCGCAACAGATGGTGTTGCCGCGCGCGGCGAGCGTCCCATTGCGGCGACCTCGACGGGATTGCCTGGCCAAGCCCTGTTCATCAAGGCCTGCGCCGCATGCCATACCATCGGCAGCGGCAAGCGCGTCGGCCCCGATCTCCAAGCGCTCACTGCGCGGCGGGATCGCGACTGGATCGTGAGCTACCTGATGGAGCCTGACCAGATGCGGGCGAAGAAGGACTCGATCGCGCTCGAGCTGGCGGGAGCCTACAAGATCCGCATGCCGACGCTGGGACTGTCGAAGAATGATGCGGCGGATCTGATCGCCTATGTCGACGCCATGTCCTATGTCTCTGCGTCGAACAAGAAGGCCCCCCCTGCGGGGCATCGTCACTGACCTGCATCCTGCGTGCCGGTGGTTGCCTGCCGATGGCCCGCAACCACCATTCTCGCTTTGGGAATGACATTTCCCGAGGGCAGCGCCACAGTCCCTGGTCCTTGCCTTGGATTCGGGCGGCAGATGATGAGAGCACGGCCGGGCTGCTATCTCCATAGCCGGCCTGCGGGAAGCCCGAGGCCAGCGGACTGCGTGGAAAGCCGCAGCGACAGCGGTTTTGCGCTGCTCGTCGTGATCTGGGCGACCGGGATCCTTGGCCTGCTGTTCATGACCTACATCGTGGCGGCGCGCTATCGCGCCATCGAGGCCGCGAGCCTGTCGCAGCATGCCCGCGCCGAGGCCATGGCGAATATCGGCATCAAGATCGCGATCCTCGATCTTCTCTCCGGCACCTCGCAGGGGAAGGCTCGCAGTGGCCGCTTCGGTGCTGACGGGACGCCTGTGGGCTGCAGTTTGGAGAATGGCTGGACGTTGGCGATCTCCGTCGCGGACGAAGGCGGCAAGGTCGATCTCAACACGGGCAACCTGGAACTGGTCGATGCGCTCATCCGCGGCGTGAGCGCGAACGGCGAGGCGGCAGCCCTGATCGTACGGAACATCCGGGGGTTGCGCGAGCTCACGGAGGACGCGGCCAGCGCGGCATCCGGGAGCTCATCCTCGGTGCGGGCGCTGAAATCCGTGGTCGAGCTCGATCAGATCCCCGGTATGAGCCGCGATCTGTTCCGGGCCCTCCTGCCTTTGATCACCGTCAATTCCGGGAGCACGGGGTTCGACCCCACCGTCGCACCGCTGCATTTGCTCGTGGCCCTGGCGCCGGGGGGCGCCGCCTTGTCGCGTGAGGTGGCCCGTCGGGACTTGCCGGCCCTCTACGTCTCTGAAACAGCAGGCAGGGCCTTCCTGATCGGGAGCGAGGCGTTGACCGGTTCCGGCGTGCGCTTTGCGCGCGACGCCGTCGTGGAGATCTCGCAGGACCTGCCGACGGGCTATCGTATTCGCGAATGGCGCGAAGGGGCGCCGCGTTCGGACGCAGGCACTGGTGGGCGAATGCCGCCATGCTGACGCACCATCCGTAAAGGGGGCCGGGGGATGCCGGATCTCGCTCACCTTGCAGCGCTGGCGATTCTCGTCGGGCTGACCTGCTACGCAGCCGCGGTGGATCTCCGGCAGATGATCATTCCCGATCCGGTGAACCTGGCGATCTTCGTATCCGGTATCGCGGCATCTTTCCTCCTCGGCGTCACCGGTCCGGTCTCGGCGCTCGCCGGGGCAGTGCTCGGAGGTGGCGGTCTCTGGCTCGTGCAACGGGCCTTTCGGGCCTATCGTGGCTATGACGGTCTCGGGCTCGGCGACGTCAAGTTCGCGGCTGCCGCAGGAGCCTGGACCGGCATGGAAGGTCTTGCCTTCGCGCTCGTCCTGGCTTCGCTCTCGGCCTTGCTCTACCTGCTGGCGCGCCGCCTCGTCGATTCCGGCTTCGACGCCCGGCAGCCAATGCCATTCGGCCCGTTCCTGGCGGTAGGTGTCGTGTCTGTCACCGGCTTCGCAATCCTGACCGGTGCGTCGATGGTCGAGATCATCGATGCCTGGTTATGGCGGTTGCACGGCGGCTAAAGCATCGGCCCGAAAAGTGGATTGCGGTTTTCGGCAAGGTCGGTCCATCTGAGCGCTCAACGCGTCATCGTGGCCGACTGGCCCTGCGCGCGGGCATGGAGCGGCAGCGTCACCTGCCGTGCTCCACGGGCCAGCGTCACCATCTCCGGATTGATCGATGCGACGACCCAGCCCTCATCGGTCGCTTCGCCCAGGGCGAACCATCGCCCGGCTTCGCGCAGCTGTCGGCGCAGCAGCGCCTTGCTCAAGCCCGAGGAGACGACGACGCCACCGATCAGATAGCTCGGTGGTGGCTCAAAGACCGGGCTCGCGACCGGCTCGGGCATGGGAGCCCTGGCGACGAAGCTTGCCGGTGGCCGCCTGCTGGAGGAGAACAGCGGCCTCGCATTCACCATGTCGGGCTGATAGCGCGGCGTTTCCGCCGGCGGAGCGAGGGCGTCGCTCGTGATTGATGCGGCCTTCGTCACCGCCGAAGCGGGCGGAGGCTCGATCGGATCCGCCAGGCTTCGCCAGGCGAAATTCACGGCGACGGCCGCCATTGCGGCGAGTCCTGCGAAGCCTGCAGCCTTGGCGAGGCCAGCCCCGCCGATGCTCAGCCCTTTGACCATCGCGTCACCCCATAGATCTCGATCGTGACGCCCAGTTTGTTGTCGCTGGCCTCCGCCTCGCCCGGCGCCGTCAGTTTCGCGTTCCGGATGAAGAGAAACGAGGGACCGTCCTCGAGGCTCGACAGAACCTCGGCCACGCGCGGCGTCGCTGCGGTGAACTCGACCCTCGCTCCGATCATGCGATGTCCGGACCAGTTGCGCGCCGGCAAGGTCGTCACCGAATTGAAGCTCACGGCGTGCTGATCGGCGGCCTCGCGGAGCCGGGTCAGCAGGTCGGCGGTCGAAAGGCTCTCGGTGTCACCCTGGAGAAAGCGCCGCCTGGCCCCGTCGACATCCTCCGGGCGCAGCGCGGACAGCGACTGCCTGCGCGCGACAGCCGAACCGAGATGCTCGATCATGACGGCGTTCTGCGTGATCTGGGTTTCCTGGTCCCTCAGGATCTGGAGCGCGGGGTCGATCACGAACAGGTAGATCCCCGCCAGGATCAATCCGTTCGCGGCGATGAAGGCGGTGAAACGGGTCCAGCTCTTGATCTGACGCCACATTTCATTTGCCCTCCTCGGTTGGGAGACGGGCCTTGCGCAGGGTGGCGCGGAGCGAGAAGTTCTCCTTGCCTGTGGCGCGGTCGAAGACCAGTGGCCCGGAAAGGGCCGCATTGTGCAGGATCGGCGATTCCTCCAGCAGTTTGATCAGGGCCGGAGCCGCATCGGAATAGCCGGTCGCGCGCAGATTGGCGCCGGTGATCTCGAGTTCCGTCAGGAAGGTTGAATCGGGAAGGATGCGGGACATCTCGTCCCAGACCTGGACGATGCCAGGTATGCTCCGCTGCGCTGTCAGCCGCGAGACGTCGTCGGCGAGCCCAAAGACGGATCTGAGGCTTTCCGTCGACTGCTGGGCGGGTCCCGAGATCTCGGCAATCTCCGCTTCCATGCTCTTCAGGAGCTGGGCCTGCCGCCAGGCGAGGACGAGATACCCGGTTACTGCGCCGAGCACCGTGAGCAGCACGAGCGCGATGGCGATCCGCTTGAACCAGGGGGAGGGTGTGTGTGGCTTCTGCGCAAATGGGACGGATACCGGGGGCAGGCCTTCGAAGACGGGCCCCTCCAGCGTCGCGATCTCGGAGGGAGCGACGGCAAGGCGCGCCAGCATCTGATCGAGCACCGCGCGGGGAAGCAGAAGATAGCGCAGTTCGAGCTTGCCGGCGGCTGCTCCCCTCAGATCATAGCCGACAAAGATGTCCTCGGGCTTGAGCGGTGTTTTCCGCGCGATGTGCTCCCGAACGATGCCTTCGGCCCGCGTCTGGGCGCGCCGCGGGATGACGAGCGACTGGGCGATGGCCTGAGGAGCCGAGAGCACGAGCCGGATTCGGCTGCTGGGTGCGAAGGAGGCCGCCTGCTCCTTGCAGCGGTTGAGCACGCTGCGGCTGTACTGCGCCCAGTTCGCGCGCTCGGCAAACAGCTCCCGGCCATCCGGCGCAAAGAGCGTGATGGTGACATGCTCCTCGGCAGGGACGATGACGAGCCGCAGGAAGCGGTCGGGCGCGGCCCATCTGCGGAGCGTATCGGGAAGAGAGGCCCGTAGCTCCTTGGCCCAGAACTCCGCGAGGGAGGCGATCCCTGAGCTCAGTCGACGGGAGCCGGTCATCGGGTCACGTTCCCGCGTGTCGCGGAAAGCTGCCTTTGCGCCAGGCTGTCCTCGCCTCCGCCCGGCCGGTCATTGCCGGCAATGGTGATCGCGAAACCGCGCCCATCATTCTGCACGGCATAGCCATAGGGCCTGCCCCACGGGTCGCGCGGAACAGTCGAGCCCTTGAGATAGGGGCCGTTCCAGGTTCGCAGATTCGACGGTGCGGCGACCAGAGCCTGGAGACCCTCCTGTTCCAGCGGGTAGCGGCCGTTGTCGATGAAGAACAATTCCACCGCGTTCGAGAGCGTCGTCGCCTGGATACGCGCGGTCGAGACCTTGGCATCGGTGAGATAGCCCACGACACGCGGGCCGATCAGGCCGACGACCAGGCCGATGATGCTGAGGACGACGAGCACTTCGACGAGGGTGAAGCCGGCCTGGCTCCGTCCCTTGTGCTGATGGCGGGTTGCCGCGACCATGCCACGCGATGACCGGTGCGGCAGGCCTGTCGATGTCGGGGGCTTGAGGCGATGCGGTTCCTGCTGATCCTCGCGTCCCGCAAGCTGAACCGCCGCCGGCATGCTTGCCGATTGCGTTTCCGGTCGCCAGCCAGGCCGCAGCTTCGCTGCGTTGGCGAGCATGGTGGCACGCATGCTGTCTGTCATCTTGGTCATGCCATTCCCCGCAGTCGAAGCCAGGTCCGAGGACGTCTATGGCGGGGACGCCGCCACGACGATCAACCTGGCGCACGGGCCGGGGAAACGCCTCGATGCACCGGGACCAGGCCCGGCGGAGGCTGTTCGATGCTTGAGGAACAGGCGCCGTATCACGTTGAGCGCTCCCTTCCGTGGTCCTCCATTATATCCCTCCTCGCCAGCGGTTTGGAACGGACCTTGGTCTGACGAGCTCGCCTCGTGGCCACCCTAGAAACGTCGGATGAAGCGCTCGCCCAACCCGGCGGGACCAATGGTTCCGGCGGACAGGCCTCTGCGCGATACTGGCGCCCGGATCGAGTCGTCTGGCCGCGCCTACGCAGCTCGACGGGATTTCAGCAGGGCAGAGAGCCATGGCAGGTCAGATGTTCGATGACGCGCCCGTACAGGTCGAGGTCGAGACGCCGGAGGGGGCGTTCCTTCTCGCCATCGACGTGGCGCGCGCGCCCCTGACCACCCGGAATTTCCTCGCCTATGTCGATGGCGGGCTCCTCGACAATGCCTCGGTCTATCGGATCGTGACGCTGGCCAACCAGCCGCCAGCGACGGTACACAAGATCGAGGTCATCCAATGGGGCTGGCCGGCGCCCGCCGACGAGCGCGAGCCACCCTTTCCGCCCGTGCCGCATGAGCCGACCTCGGTGACCGGGCTGCGCCATCTCGATGGCACGCTCTCGCTGGCGCGGCTCGCGCCCGGCACCGGCGGCCACGGCTTCTTCATCTGCATCGGCGACCAGCCGGAACTGGATGAAGGCGGCGGCCGCAACCCGGACAGGGCGGGCTTTGCGGCCTTCGGCAAGGTGATCGCAGGGCGCGACACGATTCAGCGGATTTTCGCGCGGGCCGAGCCGGTCGAATATCTGGAGACGCCGATCCGGATCCTGCGCGCACGGCGCCGGATACAGTCCTGAACGCGGCATGCTGCCATCAAAGCAGATCGCCCCGCGAACTGGGTTCGCGGGGCGATCGTGGACTGTTGTCCGACCTGACCATGCAGGCCTCGGACAAGGGCTGATGGGGCTTACTCGCCCTGGTTCATCACGATCGGCTTCAGCACATTGCTGGGCAGGCCGTATTTGGCGATCAGCGCGTCATAGGTGCCGTTCGCCTGGAGGCGATCGAGCGCACCCTTGACCGCATCGCGCAGTTGCGTGCCCTCGGCAGTCTTCGGGAAGGGGATGCCGGTCAGCGAACGGGTGAAGGGCGTGCCGAGCGGGACATAAGTGTTGGGCTCGAGCTTCTGGTTGTGGCTCATGGTCTCGCTGCCCTGGACGCCGCCCTGCAGGCGCTGCGTCTTGAGCTGCGTGCGCGCATCGACCGAACCCTCGGTGCCGACGACGTTGATCGCGGGCTTGCCCTTGGCGACGCAATTGGCCTCGCTCCACTCGCCGATCTGGCGGGGCCAGTTGGTCGAGCGGCTGGCGCCGACGCTTTTGCCGCAGAGGTCCTCAGGCGTCTTGATCGAGCCGGCAAGCGCGGTGACGGTGTAGAACTGGGCGCCCGAGACCATGTAGTCGATGAAGTCGGCAGTCTCGCGACGGGCCGGCAGGTCGCTCATGCCGGCCATGACCATGTCGACGCGGCCGGTATGCAGCGACGGCAGCATCTGGGCGAAGGCGGTCTCCTGCCACTCGGCCTTGACGCCGAGTTCCTTGGCGATGGCCTCGCCGAGGTCGTAGTCGAAGCCGGTCATCGTGTTGGTGGCCGGGTCCTTGTAGACGATCGGCGCATAGTTCGGCTGGGTCGCGATGATGATCTTGCCGGCGGTCTTGATGCGCTCCGGCAGGGCCTGGGCCTGGGCGGACAGCGCGGTGGCGGCGAGCAGCGTCGCTGCCAGGGTGAAACGAAGCATCGGGTTCTCCTTTTTGACCGATTATTTCAGAACGGCGGCGATGAAGTCGCGCGTGCGGGCCTGTTGCGGCGCCACCAGAACGGCATTGGGCGGGCCGCGCTCGACGATCTCGCCCTTGTCCATGAAGACGACGTCGGTTGCGACCTCGCGGGCGAAGCCGAGCTCATGCGTGACGACGATCATCGTCATGCCGCTGGCCGCGAGATCGCGCATCACGGCGAGCACTTCGCCGACGAGCTCGGGGTCGAGCGCCGAGGTCGGCTCGTCGAACAGCATCAGCTTCGGCTTCATCGCCAGCGCCCGGGCGATCGCGATGCGCTGCTGCTGGCCGCCGGAGAGCTCGATCGGGTAGGCGTTGCGCTTTTCGGAGAGGCCGACGCGGGCGAGCAGCTTCTCGGCTTCGGCGATCGCTTCCTGGCGTGGGCGCCTCAGCACCGTGACCGGGCCCTCGATGATGTTCTCGAGCACCGTCATGTGGTTGAACAGGTTGAAGCGCTGGAAGACCATGCCGGTCGAGAGGCGCTGGCGCGCGATCTCGGCGTCGCTCAGTTCATGCAGCTCATCGCCCTTGATGCGAAAGCCGATCAACTGGCCATCGACCCAGATCGCGCCCTGGTCGATTTTCTCGAGCTGGTTGATGCAGCGCAGCAGGGTGCTCTTGCCGGAGCCCGACGGCCCGATGATGCATTGCACCGTGCCAGGCGCAATGGTCAGCGAGACATTGTTCAGCGCGCGCAGGTCGCCGAAGCGCTTGGTGACGTTGGCGGCGGCGACGATCGCATTTGCAGGGGAGGCGTTCATGCTCCGGCCTCCTCGACGATCTGCGGCTTGGCACGGCGGTCGCCGCGCCCCTTGGAGAAGTAGCGCTCCAGGAAGAACTGGCCGATCTGCAGCAGCGTGACGACGATCAGGTACCAGCCGGCGGCGACGATCAGGAGCTCGATGACGCGGGCATTGGCATAGTAGATCGTCTGCGCATTGCGCAGGATCTCGGAGAACTGGATCACGCTGGCGATCGAGGTCAGTTTGACCATGCTGATCACCTCGTTGCCGACCGGCGGGATGATGACGCGCATCGCCTGCGGCAGCACGATCCGCCTCAGCGTCGTCAGTCGTGTCATGCCGATCGACTTGGCGGCCTCGGTTTGCCCGACATCGACGGAGAGAATGCCGCCACGCACCACTTCGGCGGTGTAGGCGCCCTGGTTCATGCCGAGCCCGAGCAGCGTCGCCATGAAGGGGCCAATGATGTCGATGGTGCGCCACTCGACCAGGCCGGGGATGCCGATCGTCGGGAAGACCAGCGCGAGGTTGAACCAGAGCAGGAGCTGCAGCAGCAGCGGCGTGCCGCGGAAGAACCAGATGTAGAACAGCGCGACGCCGCGCAGCACCGGGTTCGGCGACATGTACATGATGGCGAAGATGACGCCGAGCGCGATGCCGAGCGCCATGGCGCAGACTGTCATGATGATGGTGTTGACGAGCCCGCTCAGGATTGCGGGCGCGGTGAAGAACTGCCCGACGACCTTCCAGTCGATCTGGCCTTCGGCGAAAGCCTTCATCACCCAGGCCAACACCAGAATGATCAGCGCGGCAGCGACCCAGCGCCCGTAATAGCGGCGCGGTACGAGCTTCAGCCCGGCGATCCCGGCAAGGTCTCGCCCTATTCCAATTCCGACTGCGCTGGTCATCGCTGCGCTCCGCGGGTCCAAACGTCAAAATCCGCGAGCCAGCTGCGGAACCGGCTAATCTGCTCGGCGACGCGCGCTGGCGCGGTGCCGCCAAAACCGCTGCGGGCGGCCACCGCGGCATCAAGGGTGAGACAGGCCCTTACATCCTCACCGAGGCGCGGATCAATGGCGCGGAGCTCGATCGGCTCGAGTTGTTCGAGCTCGCGCCCCATTTCCTCGCAGTAGCGGACCAACGTCCCGGTGATCTCGTGAGCTTCGGCAAAGGGCACGCCCTTGCGCGCGAGATAGTCGGCGACCTCCGTCGCCAGCGCGAAGCCGGTGCCGGCCTGCGCCCGCATCACCTGCGGATGCGCTTCCATGCTGGCGATCAGTCCGGCGAAGGCCGGCAGCACTTCGCCCAGCACGTCGACGGCATCGAACGCGGCGCGCTTGTCCTCCGCGAGGTCGCGATTATAGGCGAGCGGCAGGCCCTTGAKCGCGCCGAGCATGGTGACGAGGTCGCCGGTCAGCCGCGCCGCCCGGCCGCGCGAAATCTCGGCGATATCCGGGTTCTTCTTCTGCGGCATGATCGACGAGCCCGTGGCGAAGGCGTCGTCGAGCGTGACCCAGCCGAACTGGCGCGAGGTCCAGAGCGTGACCTCTTCGGCCAGCCGCGAGAGATTGGTCGCGAGCATGGCGGCGACGAACAGGAATTCCGCGACATGGTCGCGCGCGCCGACGGCATCGACCGAGTTTTCGCAGGGCGCGTCATAGCCCAGTGCCTTGGCGCTGAGTTCGGGCGTCAACGCGATCGCCGAGCCGGCAAGCGCCGCCGCGCCGAGCGGCGACTGGCCGGAACGGCGCTCCCAGTCCTGGAGGCGCGAGGCATCGCGGGCGAGAACCTGGCCATGCGCCATCAGCCAGTGGCCGAATGTCACGGGCTGGGCGCTCTGCAGATGCGTGAAGCCCGGGCAGACCGAGGCGGCGTGGGTGTCCGACTGGGCCGCGATGGCGTCCAGCAGTTCCGCCAGCATGGCGCCGATCAGGCGAACCTGCTCGCGCAGATAGAGTTTCAGGTTGTTGGCCGCCTGGTCGTTGCGCGAGCGGCCGGCGCGGAGCTTGGCCCCGGCGTCGCCGATCCGGGCGATCAGGACCCGCTCGACGAAAGTGTGGACATCCTCGTCATCGGCGCTCGGGCTCAGGGTCCCGGCCTGGACCTCCTGCGAGATGGCTTCGAGGGCGGCAATGATCGCCTCCATTTCGGCGGCCGTGAGCAGTCCTGCGCGCAGCAATTCCGCTGCATGGGCCTTGCCGCCGGCGATATCCTGGGGGGCGAGACGGGCATGGGCGCTGGCGGCGCTCGAAAGCCGCATCAGCCGCGGATCCGGCTGCTTGCGGAAGCGGCCACCCCACAGGCGTGTCGTCTGGTTCATCGCTCTCCCCTTTGGTCTTTTGCAAAGACTGCCCCTTGACCCGTCAGCCAGCAAACGAAACGATCTCCGAAGGGTAGTCCAAAAAGGAATAGCTATTGTGGCCGGCAATCGCCTCCCGCCATCGACGACGGGACTCAGAGTTTTCCTCGCGGTTGCGCGGCTTGGCTCGACCGCGAAGGCTGCCGTCGCGGTCAATCTGACGCAGAGCGCCGTTTCCAAGCAGATTCAGGCGCTMGAGGAGCATCTGGGGACGACGCTGTTCGAGCGCACGCCGCAGGGGCTGAAGCTGACGGAAGCAGGCTCCATCTATAACCCCTACGCCGAGGCTGCGATCGAGCAGATGGAACGCGGCGCGCGGCGCCTGAGCGAACGCGCCGCCCAGGGGCGGCCGATCCGCCTCCACATGATCGCCATCGCCGGGGAACGCTGGCTGATGGAGCGCTTTCCGGTCTTCGCCCAGGCCCATCCCGAGATTGACGTGCAGTTCACCAATTTCGTCAGCGAGGAGGAGACGGAGGAGCCCGATATCGACATCGGCCACCAGAGCGGGCCACTGCCGGGGCGCGAGTCACATTATCTCTTCGGACGACAGGTCGCCCTCGTCGCCGCCCCCTCGCTGGTCGAGCGGATGGGCGGCTTCCAGCGTCCGGCCGATATCCAGAAGATGACCCTGCTTCAGCATTTCCAGATGCCGACCTTCTGGGCCGAATTCACCGAGACGCATGGCCTGCGGGGCGCGGTTCCCGCGCATACCGTGCGCTACGGCTACTATTCGGTGATCATCCGCGCGGCGATGGCGGGACTCGGCGTCGCGCTGGCGCCACGCTGCTATGTGGCGGAGGAACTGGCTTCGGGCGCCCTGATCAACCCGCTCGGTCTCGGCTTCGAGAGCGCAACCGGCTGCTGGCTCACCTTCAGCCCCAACACCGAGCACAGGCCGGGCTTCGAGGCGCTCGTCGCATGGCTGCGCGAGGAGGCGGCGATCTTCGACGCGGCGACGCTGGCCAAGGCGGCCAATGATGCCTCGGTCGTCGCCGCCAGCACTGCTCCGGTGCCCCGGCAAGCAAGGCGCAGCAGCGCGTCCTGAGCCGCGCTTCCGTCCCCGATGGCCCGCAGGATCAGCGCTACAGGAAGCCCGTCGAGATCCACGGCACAGCGGCGACGATCACGAGGCCGATGAGCAGGGCGAGCATATAGGCCCCGATATATTTCAGGCCCTCGTCCGGGTTGACCTTGCTGATCGCGCAGGCGCCGTAATAGCCGACGCCGAAGGGCGGGGCGAAAAGGCCGATGCCCATCGCGAGTACCACCACCATCGCGTAATGGACCTCGTGCACCCCGACCTGCTTGGCGATCGGGAAAAGCAGGGGGCCAAACAGCACGACAGCGGGGATGCCTTCGAGCACGCTGCCGAGGATGACGAAGGCGAGGATGGAGATCGCCAGGAAGCCCCAGGTGCCGCCGGGAATCGCAGACATCATGCGGGCGAGATCCTGCGAGAAACCCGATTGTGTCAGGCCCCAGGCCATGGCCGTGGCGCAGCCGATGATGAAGATGATCGCGCCGGTCAGCGAGGCGGTATCGACCAGCATCTTCGGCAGGCGCCGCCAATCGAACTGGCGGTAGAGCAGCAGGCCGGCGAGCACGGAATAGGCGATGCCGATCGTCGAGACTTCGGTCGCCGTGGCGACGCCCTCGACAACCGCGGCGCGGATGACGAAGGGCAGGGCGATGGCGGGCAGCGCGATCAGCGCGAGCTTGCCGATCTGCCGGCGCGACTGGCGCACGACATGGCCGAGATCCTCGTGGCGATAGCGCCACCTGACGACGCAGCAGAGTGCGATGCCGAGCACCATTGCCGGCAGCAGGCCGCCGGTGAACAGGGCCGCAATCGAGACGCCGGTGACCGAGCCGATGGTGATCAGCACGATCGAGGGCGGGATCGTCTCGGTCTGCGCGCCGGTCGCCGAGAGCAGGGCGACGAGATCGCCCGGCGCCGCGCCGCGCGCCTTCATTTCGGGGAAGAGCACCGGCGCGATCGCGGCCATATCGGCGATCTTCGAGCCGGAGATGCCGGAGACCAGATACATCGCGCCGATCAGCACATAGGACAGGCCGCCGCGGACATGGCCGAGCAGCCCGGCCAGGAACTCGATCATCGCCCGCGCCATGCCGGTCATCTCGATCAGCGCGCCAAGGAAGATGAAGAGCGGCACGGCGAGCAGCATGATGTGGCTCATGCCCTCATCGAGCCGTCCGACCATGACGATCAGGGGGGTCGAAGTCGTCAGCGCGAGATAGCCGAAGGTCGCCAGCGCAAAGGAGAAGGCGATCGGCACGCCGGAGAAGACGTTCAGCGCGACGACGCCGACGAAGAAGATCACCAGGTTGAGTTTGCCGAGCGGCTTCAGGACGGGGCCGGCAAGCCAGAACAGCAGCAGGAGGGCGGCCGTCAGGGCAATCGCGATCAGGGCCGGCTTGAACGAAGGCAGGCGCAGCATCCGGCAGAAGGCGACGACCAGCATCAGGCCGATACCGGCCGGGATTGCGGCTGCGCGCCAGGCATTGGTGATTTCGAGCGCCGGAGTGACGATGAACGCCTCCTCCTCGGCATATTCGAGCGCATGCGGCAGGAGCAGCAGCAGGAAGGCAATGCCGGCGGTGATCGCCAGCGCCTCGAGGCAGGCCCGCGTCTGCGGGCCCACACGGCTGACCAGGCCGGTCATGCGCATATGCTCGCCGCGCCGGAGCGCAACCACCGCGCCCAGCATGGAGAGCCAGAGGAACAGGATCGAGGCCAGTTCGTCCGACCAGACCAGCGGTGCATGGAAGACGTAGCGCGCCGTGACGCCGGCGCCGAGCAGGCCGATCTCGATGACGACGAGCACGGCCACGACCAGTTCGACCAGCCCGCCGACGCTGCGGTCGACGAGGCCGATAGCGCGACCGAGGCCGCTGGAGGGCCGGATGGCAGGCGCTTGCGACGCTGCGGCCTGAAGCTCCATGACGTTTCTTCCAGTCGTTGTTTTCGTGCCTTATAGGCGTGCGCGTGGCATCAGGCGAGCGCGATGGCAGCCGCTTCCCGGGCAACGGGTATTCGCTGGAGTCCGGCCTGAACCTGGCGAATCCACGCAGCGGGAATTGCGCAGCCGGCGCTGCTATGCTGTTGCGGGCGGCTGCTGCCCCAGAAACCCTGTCGCCCCAGAAGCCGAGAGAACCCGTGATTCCCTGGATCCAGATCGATACCGCGACGATGCCGGGTGGCGGCGGCGAAATCCGCCTCAAGCAGCGCGGCACGGAATTCTCGATCATGCTGGGCGCGACCGAGCTGATGAACAGCCGCCTCAGCGGCTCGGAGGAGGCGCTGGCAACGCTGGTCGCGGCGCGTCTTGCCGGCCGGCCGGAGCCCCGCATCCTGATCGGCGGGCTCGGCATGGGCTTTACACTGCGCGCGGCGCTGGCGGCATTCGGGCAAGGTGCGCAGATCGTGGTCTCGGAGCTCGTGCCGGCCGTCGTCGCCTGGGCGCGCGGTCCGATGGCTCAGGTCTTCGGGGATTGCCTCGCCGATCCCCGTGTCACCATCCGCGAGGAGGATGTCGCCCGAACGATCGGCGCCGCTCCCGCGGCGTTCGATGCGATCCTGCTCGATGTCGACAACGGCCCGGAGGGGCTGACGCGTCGGGCGAATGACGATCTCTACGACATGGCGGGCCTCGCCGTTGCACGCGCTGCCCTGCGTCCTGGCGGCGTCCTCGCCGTCTGGTCGTCGGGTCCCGATCATGGCTTCACCCAGTGCCTGCGCAAAAGCGGCTATGCCGTCGAGGAGGTGAAGACGCGCGCCAACGGCAAGCGCGGCGGCGCAAGGCACGTGATCTGGCTCGCGACCGGTCCTGGTGCCGCCCAGTCCGAGCGCGCGCGGCGGGCCGGTTCATGATCGCTCCTGACAGGAGGGCGCGCGCCGCGTCGCTATAGATCCGACATGCCGAGACGTCCGCCAAAACCCCTCTCGATCAGCCCGTCGCAGGCCCGCCGGATCTGGCTGCGCGCCCAGCGGMTCGATACGCTCGCTCCCTTTGGCGACGGCCCCGAAGCCACGCCGGCGGCGGTGGAGCATCTCGGTTATGTCCAGATCGACACGATCAATGTGGTCGAGCGCTGCCATCATCACATCCTGTGGACGCGCATTCCGGACTATCAGCGCGCGCATCTGCGCCAGGCCCAGAGCGTCGACAAGAGCGTCTTCGAATACTGGACGCACGCGCTGGCCTATGTCCCGACCCGGGATCTGCGTTTCTTCCTGCCGGAGATGAAGCGGCGGCGCGAAAACCCTCCGAGCTGGTTCAATTCGGTGACGAAAAAGGACCTGCGCAAGGTCATGGGCCTCGTTCGGCGCGATGGCGCGCTCTCGATCCGCGACATCGACGATGACGTGCTGGTCGAGAAGGATCATGCCTGGGCGAGCCGCAAGCCCTCGAAACGCGCCCTGCAGCTCGCTTTCTTCAGCGGTGCGCTGACGATCTGCGAGCGCGCCGGCATGCTGAAGAGCTACGAGCTTCCGGAGCGGCATTTCGGCTGGGAGCGCGCGCCACGCCCGGCGACCGAGAAACAGGTCCTCGACTATCTCCTCGACCGGGCCCTGCGTTCGCAGGGCATCGTCAGCCTCGACTCGATCTGCCATCTCGACGCGCCGCGCAAGGCCGCGATCCGCGAACTGATCGAGACGAGGCTAGGCCGCAGGACGCTCGTGCCCGTCACGATCGAAGGGGCGGGAAAGCAGGAGCACTGGGCGCAATCGGCGACGCTCGAGCCGACGCCGGCGCCGGATGCCGAGCTGGTCCATATCCTCTCGCCCTTCGATCCGCTGATCATCCAGCGCAAGCGGCTGAAGCTTTTCTTCGGCTACGATCACCTGTTCGAGGCCTATGTGCCGAAGGAGAAGCGGGCGATGGGATATTTCGCCCTGCCGGTTCTGGTCGGCGACGAGATCGTCGCGGCGATCGACCTCAAGGCCGACCGCGCGAACGGCACGCTTCTCGTCCAGCAATGGAACTGGGTCGGCAACGGCTCCGCCGAGCGGCACAAGGCGGCCATCGAGGACGCGTTGCATCGTTTCGAGCGCTTCCAGCTGGAGACCTGATCCAGCCGGCTCAGCCTTGCGTTCAGCCGAAGAGATTGCGGAACTGCCGCGGCTGGGAGCGCAGATACTGGTTCGGCGCCTTGACGCTGGCACCGAGATGGGCGGCGGCGTGCCAGGGCCAGCGCGGATCGTAGAGGATGCCGCGCGCCAGCGCGACGAGATCGGCATCGCCGGTGCCGACGATCGCTTCGGCCTGATCCGGCTCGGTGATCAACCCGACGGCGATGCTCGGCAGATTGGTCGCCTGCTTCACGGCCCGGGCGAAGGGGACCTGGTAATTCGGCCCAAGCGGGATCGCCTGCTTGGCCGAGAGGCCGCCGCTGGAGACATGCATGAAGCTGCCGCCGCGCGCCTCGACCGCCCTTGCGAAGGCGACGGTCTGTTCGACGTCCCAGCCGCCCGGGACCCAGTCGGTGCCGGAGACGCGGAAGCCGACCGGGATGTCCGCAGGGACCACGGCCCGCACGGCATCATAGACTTCGAGCGGCAGGCGCATGCGGTTCTCGAGCGAGCCGCCATACTCATCCCCGCGCTGGTTCGAGAGCGGAGAGAGGAACTGGTGCAGGAGATAGCCATGGGCGGCGTGCAGCTCGATCGCCTGCAGGCCCAGCCGCACGGCGCGCTTGGCCGATGCGGCGAAGTTCTCGCGGATGCGGGCGATGCCTGCGAGATCGAGCGCGAGCGGCGCCCGCGGGTGGTCGCCGAATGGGATCGCCGATGGGGCGAGCGTCTGCCAGCCGCCTTGGTCGAGCCCGAGCTGGCCGCCGCCTGTCCAGGGCGCGGCCACCGAGGCCTTGCGTCCGGCATGGCCGAGCTGGATGCCGATCGGCATGTCGGAATACGCGCGGACTGCCGCCAGTGTCCTGGCCAGGGCCGCTTCCGTCTCGTCCGACCAGAGGCCGAGGTCCAGCGGGCTGATCCGGCCCTCCGGCTCGACGGCCGTCGCCTCGATGAACATCAGCGCGGCGCCAGACAGGGCGAGATGGCCGAGATGGATCGTATGCCAGTCGGTCGCCCGGCCATCCTCGGCCGAATACTGGCACATCGGCGCGATCACGATGCGGTTGGCGAGTTCGAGGCCACCGAGCTTGTACGGGGTGAAGAGCTGGCTGGTCATGATACCTCCGGCGGTTCCATCGCGCCGCGCGGACGGACCCGCCGACCGGCCGTTTCTAGCCGTCTCGCCAAGTCGCTGACTACAGGCAACAGCGCAAGGGCACGGTTGCAGTTGCGAAGAGAGCGCTATGGCGCTCCCGTGGCAGCCGAGACCAGCCAGATCGCGACGGGGAAGGTCAGCGCCGCCAGGGCCGTGGAAAGCACGATCGCAGCCGCGATCGGCCGGCTATCGGTCTCGAAGCGCTCGGAGATGACGAAGACATTGGCCGCGATGGGCAGGGCCGAATAGAGCACGCCGGCCGTGACCCAGAACGGATCGAGCCTGAGCACGACCGCAAGCACGATCCAGGTCACCAGCGGGTGCAGTACGAGCTTGCCGACGACCAGTGGTGCAATCCCGAGGGCCGGGAGCTTGCTGCCGCCACCGCTCCATTGTCGCGCGGCGAGGCCGAGCGCGAAGACCCCGACCGGCGCAGCCGCATTGCCGAGGAAGGAGAGGAAGCGGTCGACCGGTTCCGGGATCGCGACCCCGCTGACCGAGAGCGCGAGGCCGCCTGCGATCGACAGCATGAAGGGGTTGAGGATCGTGCCGCGAATGAGCCGGCCGGCAATGGCGGGTGCCGAACCGGCGCCGCGCCCAGCCTCGATCAGTCCGATCGACAAGGGCACGATCAGCGCGGTGTCGCAGATCAGGCCGATCGCGATCGGCGCTGCGGCGCGCTCGCCGAGGAAGGCCAGCATCAGAGGAATACCGAGGAAGGCGAAATTGCCGCCGACGAGGCTTTGCCCGCGCGAGACCGCATTGGGGAAGGGCAGGGCGCGCAACCGCGTGCCGACGAGGATGCCAAGCGCCATGATCGTCACGCCGATTGCTGCCAGCGCCACGAAGAAGGTCGTGTTCCAGAGCTCGGCGATCGGCTGCCGCGACATCACGCGCAGCACCATTGCCGGCGTCGCGATCATGAAGGCGAAGGTGTTGAGCACCCTGACGGAATCAGAGCCGAATAGCGTGCGGCCGGAAACCAGCGCGCCGAGCGCGATCACCGCGAAGAACGGCGTGCTGGTGGCAAGGAATTGAAGCATCGATTGCGCTGACGGCTGGAGAACCCGCGCGTCATCCCGGCAAGGCTTGGGATGACGCGCGTTGTCCTGCTCTCTACCAGCCGGGGTTCGGCCTTGGCCATGCGGCCCGATGCCTGACCGCCCGCCGCCAACGCAGGCCCCGCCGTGATCAGTTCGCCTGGAAGGCGCCGATCATGTAGCTCTCATTGCCGATCTCGGTGACGCGGCCCTTCACCTCGTAGCTCGCGAGATCGACGATCCAGACCACGCTGGAATTCGACTTGCCCTTGGGCGCCCCGGTGATCGCGGCATATTTTCCGTCAGGGGTGATCGCGATGCCGCGCGGGCGCGAGGGCTCGCCGCCGGGCGTCTTCAACTCGACCCGCCTGATCGTTGCCGGCTGCCCGGCGATGGCCTTGGCGACATCGATGATGTCGATATTGTTCGAGCGGAAATGCGTCGACAGGATGCGCTTTCCGTCCGGCAGGAACGCCGCCACGAAGGGACGTGTCGGCACGGACTTGTCGTCGGTGCCGACCAGCACGCGGGCGATCTCGGCCTTGGCGGGGTCCGACAGCGCCTTCTCGACATCGATGATCGAGACGGTATTGCCGGGCGTGTCGGTCTGCGCGTTCTCGCGCGAGGCGTGCGCCACGAGCTTTCCGTCCGGGCTGGTCGAGATGCCGAAGCCGCCCGCCTGCACGGGGATGCGTGCAATCTCCGCCCCGGCTTCACCGGCGATCGCCTTTTGCAGGCTGATCACCGAGATATCGTCCGTGCCGCCATTGGCGCCGAAGATCGTGCCGCTGCCGAGCGGACTGATCGTCACGCCGTTGGTGTCGGGGAAACAGCCGAATTTCGGATCGGGCGCGCGGTGCGGCACGGGATCGGGCGGGCAGGGGAAGCCCGGCTTGCCGAAAGCCTGCTCGACCCGACGAATGACCTTGTTGCTGGCGAGGTCGACGATGCTGATATGGCGGCCGCCATCCTCGTCGCCCTTCTGTTCGGCATGGGCGAGCGCGGCATGCCGGCCGTCAGGAGCGATCGCGAAGCCGGTCGGCCCAAAGCCTTCCGTCTCGATATAACCCTCGACGGCCGCAAGCGTGCCGTTGCTCGCCGGATCGAGCGCCTTCTTGAGATCGACGATGGTGACGGTGCCGGCATGGCCGTGCTGGAAGGCGGCGGCATCGTCGGGCCTGGTGCGGCCGGAATGATTGACCACATAGGCGCGCCGGTAATCCGGCGCGATGGTGATGGTGATCGGCTGGCCGCTGGAGATTGTGTCGGCCTTGCCGGTCCCGGTCGCGTCGATATCGGGCGTGACGCGGATGCGGTTCACCACCGCTTTCGGCGTGCCGTCATTGGCCGGATCGATCGCCCTTTCCAGGTCGATCACCAGGACGACATTGTCCCAGCGCCCGCTTGCGAGGAAATAGTCCTTTGCCATGGCGGCCTGTATTCCTCCGGCAGCGATCAGCGCCGTTACGCCAGTCAGAAGCATCGTCCTTAGCATCGTCCGTCCTCCTTCGGCTCACCCGTTTGTCCGGGTCCTTGGTTGGGATGCCTGCTGCCGCTCCGGCCTTTCGCGTCAGCCCTCCAGCGCCATGTCGAGCACGCGGGCGACATGCAGCGCCTCGCGGCCGGCGCCATCGTGGATCTGGTGGCGGCAACTCGTGCCATCGGCGACGACGAGGTCCTGCGCTCCGGCCTTGCGCACGGCCGGCAGCAGCGAGAGCTCGGCCATGGCGAGCGAGACATCCATGGTGTCCGCGCCGTAGCCGAAGGCACCCGACATGCCGCAGCAGCTCGACTCGATCGGCTGGACGTCGAGACCCGGAATCGCGCGGAGCGTCGCCTCGACGGCGCCCATCGCCGCGAACGCCTTCTGGTGGCAATGCCCGTGCAGATGGGCGACGCGGCCCGCCTGGTCCTTCAGCGGCAACGTGGTCGTCCCCGCCTTGATATCGGCCGCGAGCAGCTCTTCGAGCAGGAAAGCCGCGCTGGCCGCGGGTTCAACCTGCTCCTTGGGCAGGATCGCGCCAAACTCGTCGCGGAAGGTCAGCAGGCAGGACGGTTCGAGCCCGACGATGCGGGCGCCCCCGGCAATATAGGGCGAGAGCGCATCGAGCGTGCGCTTGGCCTCGATGCGCGCCTCGTCGACCAATCCGGCCGAGAGGAAGGTCCGTCCGCAGCAGAGCGGCCTGCCGCCGTCAGCCGGTTCGACCTTGTGGAGGCGATAGCCGCCGGCCGCGAGCACGCGCTCAGCCGCCTCCATATTCTCGCGCTCGTAGTAGCGGTTGAACGTATCGCCGAAGAGCACGATGTCGCGGCCGTCGCCCTTCACATCGCCAGGCGTCGCCGGTTTGCCGGCCTGCACCCAGGGCTTGCGCCAGACCGGCAGCGAGCGGCGCGCGCTGAAGCCGAGCCAGCGCTCGCTCAGTTTGGCCAGAGCAGGGATGCGATCGCGCAGGTTCATCAGCGGCGCCAGTTTCGCGGCATAGGGCGCATAGCGCGGCAGCCAGGCGATCAGCCGTTCCTTCAGGGGCAAGCCATGGCGCTGGTGATAATGGTGGAGGAACTCGATCTTCATCCGGGCCATGTCGACGCCGGTCGGGCAGTCGCGCTTGCAGCCCTTGCAAGAGACGCAGAGATCGAGCGTCTCCTTCATCTCAGGCGAGGTGAAGGCGTCGGGGCCGAGCTGCCCGGAGATCGCGAGGCGCAGACTGTTGGCGCGCCCGCGCGTCAGATGCGTCTCGTCCCTGGTGGCGCGATAGGACGGGCACATCGTGCCGCCGGAGAGTTTCCGGCAGGTGCCGTTGTTGTTGCACATCTCGACGGCGCCGCCGAGCCCGCCCCAGTCGGACCAGTCGAGCGCTGTTGCGGCCGGGATCGGCGTCGCATAGCCCGGCGGAAACCGCATCAGGCTGCGATCGTCCATCTTGAGCGGCCGCACGATCTTGCCGGGGTTCAGCCGATTCTCCGGGTCGAACCCGTCCTTCACAGCCTCGAAGGCGCGCGTCAGCGGGCCGCCGAACATCGGTTCGACGAATTCGGAGCGGGAAATGCCGTCGCCATGCTCGCCGGAATAGGAGCCCTTGAACTGGCGCACGAGGTCGCAGGCGGCCTCGGCGATGCCGCGCATCGCCTTGACCCCGGCCTCGTCCTTCATGTTCAGGATCGGGCGGACATGCAGGCAGCCGACCGAGGCATGGGCATACCAGGTTCCGCGCGTGCCGTGACGGGCAAAGAGCTCGGTCACCGCGTCGGTATAGTCGGCGAGATGTTCGAGCGGGACGGCGCAGTCCTCGATGAAGGAGACCGGCTTCCCGTCGCCCTTCATCGACATCATGATATTGAGGCAGGCCTCGCGCACCTCCCAGACCGGCTTCTGCCGGGCCGGTTCGACGACCTCGACGACCGCGTCGGCAAAGCCGTGATCGGCCATGCACTGGTCGAGCCGCTTCAGGTCGTACTTCAGCGCCGCGAGATCGTCGCCGGCGAATTCGACCAGCAGCAGGCAGTTCGGCTGGCCCCTGGTGATGTCGGCGAGCGTTCGCACGAAGAGCGGGATATCGGCACCGAGCACCAGCACATTGTTGTCGACGAGCTCGACCGCGACCGGACCCAGCGCCACGATATGCTGCGTCGTCTCCATCGCCGCACGAAAATCCGGGAAATGGCAGACGCCCATGACGCGGTGGGTCGGCAGGGGCGAGAGCCTGAGCGTCGCCTCCGTGGTGATCGCGAGCGTGCCTTCCGAGCCGACCAGCAGATGCGACAGGTTCGGCCGGGCCGGGAGCAGCTCGTCGAGATTGTAGCCGCCGACCCGGCGCTGCACCTTCGGGAAGATGCGCTCGATCTCGTCGCGGTGCCCGTCCGCCAGGGACAGCATCCGCGTCATCAGGTCCCGCGTCCTGACCGAGGCATTGTCGCCGACCGGGTTCTCGCCCAGCGCAAAGGCCTCGCCGTCATGGAACTGCGCCCGCAGGGCAATGACATTGTCGACCATCTTGCCGTAGCGCAACGAGCGCGCGCCGGAGGAGTTGTTGCCGGCCATGCCGCCAATCGTGCAGCGGCTCGCGGTCGAGGGCTCGACCGGGAAGAACAGGCCGTCCTTCTTCACATGGCTGTTGAGCTGCTCCAGCACGATGCCGGGCGCGACCGAGACCGTGCGCGAGGCCGGGTCATAGTCGCGGATCGCGTTAAAATGCCGGCTCATGTCGAGGATCAGCGCATCGCCGATCGGCTGGCCGTTCTGCGACGTGCCGCCGCCGCGCGCGATCACCGGAACGCCGTGCTCGGCCGCGATCTGGAGCGCGGCCGCAATGTCGGTCTCGCTCTTCGGAAAGGCGATACCCTGCGGGATGATCTGGTAGATCGAGGCGTCGGTGGCATAACGCCCGCGCGTGAATGCGTCGAAGCGGACCTCGCCTTCGAGCGCCTGGGCGAGGCGCCGTTCGAGCCCGAGATTGCGCGAGCCCTGTTTGGCGAGGGGGGCAGCATGGGTCATCGCGTCACGTATCCATTCCAGTTCATCTCGACCCGGCTCTGCGTTTCAATTTGGCCGGGACGACCCGCGTTCGCGTCCGAACGCATTCTCACTCGGCGGCTTCTGCCGCCTTTCCGGCCCGGCCGCTTCTGCGCCGCACCGCCCCGATCAGGTCCGACACCGGCCCCCAGAAGAGCAGGATCATCGCGAGCGCAACCAGCGTCGTGACCAGCCCGTTGGCGAAGAAGACCCCGAGACTGCCGCCCGAGCCGAGCAGGGCCTGCCGGAAAGCGTCCTCGGCCCGGTCGCCCAGGACCAGCGCCAGCACCAGCGGCGCCAGCGGGTAGTCGAGCTTCTTGAAGACATAGCCGATGATGCCGAAGATCAGCATCAGCCAGATGTCGAAGATCGAGTTGGAGATCGTATAGGCGCCGATAGCGCAGACGATCAGGATCACCGGCGCGACGAAGGAGAAGGGGATGCGCATGATCGCGGCAAAGAGCGGCACGGTTGCCAGCACGATGATCAGGCCGGCGAGATTGCCGAGATACATCGAGGCGATCAGCCCCCAGACGAAGTCCTTCTGCTCGACGAAGAGCATCGGCCCGGGCTGAAGCCCCCAGACCAGCAGGCCGCCGAGCAGCACGGCCGCAGTGGCCGAGCCCGGGATGCCGAGCGCCAGCATCGGCAGCAAGGCGCTGGTGCCGGCGGCATGCGCCGCCGTCTCCGGCGCAAGCACGCCCTCGATCTCGCCTTTGCCGAAATTGGCGCCGCGCCGCGAGAAGCGCTTTGCGAGGCCATAGCCCATGAAGGAGGCGGCGATCGCGCCGCCGGGCGTCACGCCCATCCACATGCCGACGAGGCTGGAGCGGAGGAGCGTCGCCCAGTAGCGCGGCAGCCCGGCCCAGGTCCGCAGCACGACCTTGAGATCGATCGTCGCCTGTTTGCCCTTGAAGACCAGTCCCTCCTCGACGGTGAGCAGGATCTCGCTGACGCCGAACAGGCCGATTACGACGATCAGGAAATCGAAGCCGCGCATCAGCTCCGTCGAGCCGAAGGTCATGCGCAGATCGCCCGAGATCGAGTCGAGCCCGACTGCCGCCAGCAGGAAGCCGATGCAGAGCGAGGCCAGGATCTTTGCCCGGTTTTCCCGGCCCATGCCGATGAAGGAGCAGAAGGTCAGCAGGAAGACCGCGAAGAACTCGGCGGGCCCGAAGCGCAGCGCGAAGGAGGCGACCAGTGGCGCGACGAAGGTGATCAGGATGACGCCGGACAGCGCCCCGATGAACGAGGCCGTAAAGGCGGCCGTCAGTGCCTCGGCCGCCTTGCCCTGCACCGCCATCGGATAGCCGTCGAAGGTGGTCGCGACCGACCAGGCCTCTCCGGGAATATTGAACAGGATCGAGGTAATCGCGCCGCCGAACAGGGCCCCCCAGTAGATCGAGGAGAGCAGGATGATCGCCGAGGTCGGGTCCATGCCGAAGGTCAGCGGCAGCAGGATCGCGACCCCGTTGGGACCGCCGAGACCCGGCAAGACGCCGACGATGATGCCGAGCACCACGCCGATCGCCATGAATCCGACATTGTGCCAGGAGAGCGCGACCTGGAAGCCGGCGATCAGCGAGGAGAGATCTTCCATCAGCGCAACCTCAATAGCCGAGCATGGCTTCGAGCGGACCCTTGGGCAGGGGCACGCGGAACTGCTGTTCGAAGATCCAGAAACAGACGATCGGCACGAGGATGGCGGTGAGCACGATGCTCCACCAGCGCGAGGTCGCGACGACGGCCATGAAGACGAGGATGAAGATGCTCGCGGCGACATAGAGCCCGAGCGGCTGGATCAGTGCGACGAAGAGAACGAGCGGGCCGAGCACGCGCGAAACCTGCCCGAGCTGCTCGAAGGTGACGAAGACGCTGTTCTCTGCGCGAAAGGATTGCACCAGGATGAACAGCGAGGCGGCCAGGAACAGCCAGCCGACGCGGGCCGGGAAGAAGCCGTTCTGCGGGCCATTGTCCCAGCCGGCGCCGCGGCCATAGGAATCCCAGAGCACGACGAAGGCGAGGCCGATCAGGATCGTGGCCGTGACAAGTTCGACGGGGCGGCGCGAGAGGCCGCGCGGCGCTTCGCCTTCAGGATGAGCGGACATCGACATCTCCGGACGTCGGCAGAGGGATGAGGCCCGCCGTGACGGCGGGCCGGTCGGGCTCAGGCATCGGCCCGAAAAGCGGGCGCGGTTTTCGGAAAAGCCGATGCAAGCTTAGAAGGCTGCATGATCGGATCGGATAAGTTTCCGGTCCGATCATGCAAGGGCTACTTCGCCGTGAAGCCGGCATCGCCCATCAGCTTGGCGTGCTTCTCCTCATCGGCCTTGAGGAAGGTCACGAACGCCTCGCCGTCGCGATAGTCCGGAACCAGCGCGCTGCGGGCGAGGTAGTCCTTCCATTCCGGCGTCTCGGAGACCTTCTTGAACAGGTTCACGTAGAAAGCCTGCTGCTCCTTGGTGACCTTGCCGGGCATGAACATGCCGCGCAGCATCTGGTAGGTGACGTTCAGCCCCTGCGAGGCGCAGGTCGGAATATCGGCCCAGGATTTTCCGTCGGCGACCGGCGTCGAGTAGGTCATCTTCTGTTCGGAGAAGACGCAGACTGGCCGTGTCGCCCCGCCGCGCCAGTTGGCGACGTCCTCGGCCGGGTTGTTGGTGCTGGCGTCGATGTGATTGCCCGACAGCTGGGTCGAGGCCTGGCCGCCGCTGGTATGCGGGATATAGGCGAACTTGACCCCGCCGGCCTTCTCCATGCCGAAGACGATCAGGTTGTCCTCGCGCTTCGACGAGGTGCCGCCGATCTTGAGCGGGGGCGAGGCGGCCTTGGCCGCCGTCATGAAGTCGCCGGCGGTCTGGTAGGGCGCCTTGGCGTTGACCCAGAGCACGAAGGAATCCTGCGCCATCATCGCGATCGGCGTGTATTCGGTCCAGTTCAGCGGCAGCTTGGTCGCCATCGGGGTCATGAAGATGCCGCTCGATGTCGTGATCAGCTTATGCGGATCGCCCGCCGATTTCTGAATGTCGAGCATGCCCTCGGCGCCGCCGGCGGCCGGCTTGTTGACGACGATGATCGGCTGCGAGGTCAGGTTATGCTTCTGGATGATGCCCTGCATCGTCCGCGCCATCTGGTCGGAGGCGCCGCCGGCCGAGAAGGGCACGACGATTTCGATGGCTTTGGTCGGCTCCCAGGCCAGTGCGGGTGTCGTCGCGGCTGCAAGCGCCGCGCCAGCGGCAAGCCAATGCTGCTTCATGTCTTCCAACCTCCCTGCAACGCGCTCTGTCGGCGCCGTGGCGAGAGCCTAGAATCAAAAAATTTTGCATTCAATCTGAAAAATGATGATGGCCGAATTGACGACGACACTGCCCGGTCGCCGTCCCGCAGCAATGCCGGGGAGGTCTCAGGCTGGGGTTGTACTCAGGTAGGGCTGTTCTCGTCGTCCGCCTGCGCGGCGCTCTGATGCTGCGCGGCTTTTCGCTTGTTGCGCAGATGCAGGAACATGATGTCGCTGAGCTCGCTGCCGGCGCGTCGGCGCAGGGCATCGAGGATGGCCTCGTGCTCGCGCATCGCCTCGCCCCAGCGGTCGCGCTCCTTGTCGAGATTGGCGGAATAACGCACGCGCCGGATGCGGCCGGCAATGCTGTTATAGGTCGCGCTGAGCGTCGCATTGCCGGCGGCCGCGACGATCATGCGGTGGATGTCCTGGTTGCACTGGAAATAGCCGTGCATGTCGCGCCGCAGGTAGAAACGGTACATCTCGTGATGAGATTGCTCGATTTCGGCGATTTCCTCGTCGCTGATGCGTTCGCAGGCCAGTCGCCCCGCCAGGGCTTCGAGCCCGCCCATCACGTCGAACAATTCGCGCAGATCATCGGCGCTCAGGGCGCGCACGCGTGCGCCGCGATTGGGCAGGAGGTCGATCAGCCCTTCTGCGGCGAGGACCTTGAGCGCCTCGCGCAGCGGCGTGCGCGAGATGCCGAACCGGTCGCAGAGCAGGCGCTCGGGCACGCGTGCGCCATCGGCGAGATTGCCCTCGACGATATAGTCGCGCAGCGCGGCCAGGAGTTCGCCATGCAGCGATGTCTGCCCGGCGCCGTCCTCGCGTCGCAGCGGCGGGCTTTCGGTCGTCTCAGTGTCGAGCGCGATAGTCGTCATGCTGGTTTGCTACGCGAGTGGGCGGCCCCGTGTCGAGATGCGTCAGCATAATATTGCACGCGCGAACGGTGTTGCCAAAGGCAAAAATGAATGCAAAACATCGGCAATCACGAGCGGCGAGCCGGAAGCGCCGCCACGTCCGAATAGGGAGTTTATCGCCATGGCATCGCAGCAGGGTCGCCATTTCCTCCAGATTCCCGGCCCGAGCCCAGTGCCCGACCGGGTCCTGCGGGCCATGGACATGCCGGTGATCGATCACCGCAGCGCCGAGTTCGCCAAGCTCGGGCGCGAGGTGCTCGACGGCGCCAAGTCGGTGTTCAAGACCAGCCAGCCGGTGGTGATCTACCCCTCGTCCGGAACCGGGGCCTGGGAAGCTGCGATCGTCAATACGCTCTCGCCGGGCGACACCGTGCTGATGGCCGAGACCGGCCATTTCGCCACGCTCTGGCGCCAGATCGCCGGGCGTTTCGGCATCGAGGTCGATTTCATTCCGGGCGACTGGCGCCGTGGCGCCGATCCGGCCGCGATCGAGGCAAAGCTGGCCGAGGACCGCGGCCGCAAGATCAAGGCGGTGATGGTCGTTCATAACGAGACCTCCACCGGCTCGACGAGCCGGATCGCCGAGATCCGCAAGGCGATCGACAAGGCCGGCCACCCGGCGCTCTTCATGGTCGACACCATCTCCTCGCTGGCTTCGGTCGACTACCGGCACGACGAATGGCAGGTCGACGTCACGGTTTCCGGCTCGCAGAAGGGCCTGATGCTGCCGCCGGGCCTCAGCTTCAACGCGATCTCGGAAAAGGCGATGGCCGCCTCCCGGGCGAACACAATGCCGCGCTCCTATTGGGACTGGCAGGAGATGGTCAAGATCAACGCCAACGGCTTCTTCCCCTACACGCCGGCGACGAATCTGCTCTATGGCCTGCGCGAAGCAGTCAGGATGCTGCATGAGGAGGGGCTGGACGCGGTCTTCGCCCGCCATGAGCGCCTTGCCGCGGCGACGCGGGCCGCGGTGAAGGCCTGGGGCCTCGACATCCTCTGCGAGAACCCGGCGGAATATTCGCCGGTGCTGACCGCCGTGCTGATGCCGCCGAGCCATGACGCCGATCATTACCGCAAGGTGGCGCTCGAGAAGTTCAACATCTCGCTCGGCTCCGGCCTCGGCAAGGTGGCCGGCAAGGTCTTCCGGATCGGCCATCTCGGCGAGTGCAATGAACTGACCCTGCTTGGCGCGCTGTCCGGCGTGGAGATGGGGCTGGCGGCGGCCGGCGTGCCGCATCGCAGCGGCGGCGTGCAGGCCGCGATGGCCGCGCTCGAAAGCCGCGAGGAAGCCAATACACCGAAGGTTGCGGTCGCCTGACGAGGGGAGAAGTCCCGGGAGCCCTCTGAACCGAGAGAGCTCCCGGGGCTTTGCGCTCGCCTTGCGAGCATTCCTGCGCTGCCGCTGCGCAGGATTCGGAGTGCCGCAGGCCGAAATGCCCATGGTAGAACCGGGGCAATCGCCGCTCCGGAATCCGCCGATGACCGATCCTTCCAGTTCCATTCTGTTGACCGTCGAGGCCGGCGTCGCGGTGCTGACGCTGAATCGTCCCGACGTGCTGAACGCGTTCGATGCAGCCATGGCCGAAACCTTCCTGGCCCGGATCGAGCAGATCGCGGCGCGCCGGGATGTCCGTGCCATCCTGCTGAAAGGCGCGGGCAGGGGCTTCTGCGCCGGCGGCGACGTCTCGCAATTTACCGCCGGTGGCGACCCCGAGGCCGCGATCGAGGCGATCATCACGCCGTTGCATGCCGGGCTGAAGCGGCTCGATGAATTGCCGCAGCCGGTGATCGCCTGCCTGCATGGCGCGGTGGCCGGAGCCGGATTCAGTCTGGCGCTTGCCTGCGATCTGGCGATCGCCGCCGAGAACGCGAAATTCACGCTGGCCTATGCCCGGATCGGTGCGACGCCGGACGGGTCCGGGACCTATCATCTGCCGCGCATCGTCGGCATGAAGAAGGCAAAGGAGCTGGCGCTGCTCGCCGAGACGATCGATGCCGGCGAGGCGCTGCGGCTCGGCCTCATCAATCGCACCGTGCCGGCCGAGAGCCTCGATACCGAAGCCATGGCGCTGGCGCAGAAGCTCGCTGCCGGGCCGACCCAGGCCTATGGCCACATCAAGGCGCTGCTCGGCGCTTCGCTGAGCAACACATTGTGCGCCCAGCTCGACGCCGAGCGCGACGCCTTCCACGCCTCGACCCGGACCGCGGATTTCAGCGAGGGTGTCTCGGCCTTCCTGGAGAAGCGGCAAGCCCGGTTCGAAGGCCGCTAGAGGATTTAATATGCAGGAATCCCACCGCGTTCTCTTCACGAGCCCGGCCGAGTTCGTCGACAGCGACCATCCAATGGTGATCGCCGAGGCGCGCCTGTTGACTTCGGGCATCAGCGACCCTGCGGAGCAGGCTGGCATCCTCTATCAGGCGGTGCGCGACGGCATTCGCTATGACCCCTATGGCGACTATCTCAACCTCGAGACCTATCGTGCCAGCTCCGTGCTGGCGGCCGGCATCGGCTACTGCGTCGGCAAGGCTGCGCTCTATGCAGCCTATTGCCGGGCCATCGGCATTCCCGCCCGCATCGGGCTCGCCGACGTCAAGAACCATCTCGCCACGCCGCGCCTGCTGGAGGCGGTCGGCACCAATGTCTTCGCCTATCACGGCTATACCGAGGTTTTCCTCGAGGGGCGCTGGCTGAAGGCCTCGCCGACCTTCAACGCGCGGCTCTGCGACAGGCTCGGCGTCGCGACGCTCGGCTTCGACGGCAAGAGCGATGCGCTGCTGCAGAGCTTCGATGGGCAAGGCCGCAGTTTCATGGACTATGTCGCCCAGCACGGCAGCTTCTTCGACGTGCCCGTGAAGTTCCTGATCCGCGAGATGTCGCGCCTCTATCCGAAACTCTGCGTTCCCGGCGGACTGCGCGGCAGCATGGAGCGGGAGGCGCAGGCCTCGTCGTCGGGTTGACGCGGACACCGCCTTTGCCGGAGCGAAGCGCGTTTGCCTCAGCGCGCGTCGTGAAAGATCAGTCCGGTGGTGTAGCGCTCGCCCGAGCGCACCCGGCTGACGCCATGGCGGAGATTGACGCGGTAGGTGCCGCGCGAACCCCGCATCGGCCGGTGCTGCACGGCAAAGATCGCGGCCTCTCCCTGAACCAGCGGCACGACCTCGGGCCGTGACTGCATGCGCGGCCGCTGCTCGACCAGGGTGAACTCGCCACCGGTGAAATCGACGCCTGGCTGCGAGAGCAGGATGACCATCTGGAACGGGAAGAACAGGTCGCCGTAAAGGTCCTGATGCAGGCAGTTATAGTCGCCGGCGCCGTATTTCAGCAGCAGCGGGGTCGGCCGGGTCTGCCCGGCCTCGTGGCACAGGGCCAGGAAGGCGTCGAGCGCGTCGGGATAACGCTGCGCGATCCCGAGCGTCTCATTCCAGCGGTTGGCGATGGGGGCGAGGCGCTCATAGATGGCCGGCCGCACGGCCGCCAGAATCTCCGGCAGCGGATGGGCGAAATACTGGTACTCGCCACTGCCAAAGCCGTGCCGCGCCATGACGATGCGGCTGCGGAAACGGCCCTCGTCGGCATAGAGCGCAGCAAGCGCGCGGCATTCCTCCGGTCTGAGCAAGGGCCCGGTCAGGCCGACGCCATGGGAGTCGAGTTCCGCCTCGATCCGGCGCCAGTGCAGCGCGTCGACGCGCGCCGCGAGGGATGGAGGTTCGGGCAGTCTGGCTGCGGCGGGCATGGCAGGGGCCTTCTTCGACTGGCATGTGCGTGTCGAGGAAGGCTCCCATGCCTCGGGCATCGGTTTCCACCCGGTTTCTGCGCAGCTTGCCAGATCATCGGGCAGATCTCGTGTCCGGTCCGATCATCCAACCGTCCGTGATGGCACCGGCTCTCCCGAAAGCCGCAATCCGTCTCTCGGGCCGGTGCCTTAACCCGCGGGCTTGAGATAGGGCATCGTCACGCCTTGCTCGGCCATCGTGCTGCGATTGCTCGCCTGCCGCTTCTTGATCTCGGCACGGGCGACCGTGCGCAGATGCACCTCGTCCGGCCCGTCGATGAAGCGCAGCGCCCGGCCCCAGCTATAGATGAAGGCGAGCGGTGTATCATTGGAGAGACCGGCGGCGCCGAAGACCTGAATGGCCCGGTCGGCGATCTTGGTCTGCAGCCGCGTCGCCACGACCTTGATCGAGGAGACCTCGGTGCGCGCGGCCTTGTTGCCGTGCTTGTCCATCATCCAGGCGGCGCGCAGGCAGAGCAGCCGGGCCTGGTCGATTTCCATGCGCCCTTCGGCAATCCAGTCCTGGACATTGGCATAGTCCGAGAGATGCCGGCCAAAGGCCTTCCGCTGCAGCGCGCGCTCGACCATCAGTTCGAGCGCGACCTCGCATTGGCCGATCGTGCGCATGCAGTGGTGGATGCGGCCGGGCCCGAGCCGCGCCTGCGCCAGCGCAAAGCCGGCCCCTTCCTCCCCGAGCATGTTGGCGGCCGGGACGCGGACAGTGTCGAAATCCGTTTCGGTATGGCCTTCCGGTGAGTGGTGGTTCAGCAGCGGCAGGTTGCGCATCACGCTCACACCCGGCGTATCCATCGGCACGATCACCATGGAATGGCGCTTATGCGGATCGGCCTCCGGGCGCGTGTCCGAGAGGCCCATGACGATGCAGAATTTGACGTTTGGATGCAGGGCGCCGGTGGTCCACCATTTCCTGCCGTTGATGACATAGTCGTCGCCATCGCGGGTGATCGTGGTCTGCAGGTTGGTCGGGTCGGAGGAGGCGACGCCGGGCTCGGTGATGCCGACGCAGGAGCGGATCTCGCCCTTCATCAGCGGTACGAGAAAACGTTCGCGCTGCGCCGGCGTCGCGAACATGTGCAGGATTTCCATGTTGCCGGTGTCCGGGGCGTTGCAGTTGAACACCTCCGACGACCAGAAGATCCGGCCCATGATCTCCGCCAGGGGGGCGTATTCGAGATTGCTCAGCCGTGTGCCGGGCTCGTCGGGCTTCAGCGCCGGCAGGAACAGGTTCCACAGGCCCTCGGATTTCGCCTTCTCCTTCAGCCCGTCGATCAGTGCCAGCGGATAGCGCCCGGCCTCGACCTCCTGTTTCCACGTGGCGTCGGCCGGCTGGACATGGGCATCCATGAAGGCCTGCAGCCTCGCGCGCAGTTCTTCGACCCTGGCGGAATAGGCGAAATCCATGGTGATCCCCGTTCAACTCTGGTCGATGATGGTTACGGCCTGCCGCGCGAAGCTCTCCGCCATCCCGCCGACCGCGACCGCATTCTCCGCCGCGGCGTTGCCGGCCCTGGCGCGCGCCGCAATGCCGTCGAGGATGACGGCAAAGCGGAAGAGCGAGAAGGCGAGGTGGAAGCGTCCCGGCCCGTCCTTGCGCCCGGCCGCTGCGCAATAGCGGGAGAGGTATTCGGCTTGCGTCGGGATGCCGAGCGCCTCGTGGTCGAGGCCCATGATGCCCTGATACATGGCCGGGCCGGAATGCCAGGGCAGGCAGGAAAAGGCGGCGTCCGAGAGCGGGTGGCCGAGCGTCGAGAGCTCCCAGTCGAGCACGGCGACGACGCGCGGCTCGACCGGGTGAAACATCAGATTGCCCAGCCGGAAATCGCCGTGGACGATGGTCGTCTCCGCGCTTTCATCGAGATGGGCGGTCAGCCAGTCGATCAGCCGATCGATCGCGGGGATCTCGCGGGTCCTGGTCTCGCGCCATTGCCGGCCCCAGCGCGCGAGCTGTCGGGCATAATAGTTTCCCGGCTTGCCGTAATCGGCGAGGCCGGCCGCCTGCCAGTCGAAGCGATGCAGCGCGGCCAGGGTCTCGGCCATGGCGAAATACATCTGCCGGCGCTCGGCCGGCGCCACGCCCGGCAGTGCCGCGTCATGGAAGACACGGCCCTCAAGCCGCTCCATCAGATAGAAGGGCGTGCCGACGATATCGTCTTCCGCGTGGAACAGCAGCACCGGCGGCACCGGCACCTGCGAACCCGCGAGCGCCTTGAGGATGCGGTATTCGCGGTCGACCGCATGGGCCGAGGGCAGCAGCGGGCCCGGCGGCTTCTTGCGCATGACCAGCCGCGTGCCGGCTTCGGGAAAGGAGAGGAAGAAGGTCGGGTTCGACTGCCCGCCGCTGATGCGCTCCAGCGCCATCGCGCCGCCCGCCCGCCCGGGCAGGGCGGAGCGCAGGAAGGCTTCGAGCCGGGCAGGATCGAATTCGGGGGCGGCGGAGGCGGGGCCGGCGGACATGCCGGCATCATCGGGGCGGCAGGAGGCGAGGTCAACGCGGCAGGGAGCGTGGGGGGCTTGCGGAGCGTGCCACGATGAGAGCCGCGAGGAGGTTGGCGCAGGCGCAGGCGAGGATCGCGATCGCATAGCTCTGGTTCAGATCGAAGATGAGCCCGGCGGCCGTCGGTCCGATCAGGGTTCCAAACGCGACGCTCGTATAGAGAATGCCGATGATCCCGCTGACATTGCGCCCGCCGAAACGATCCATGACGACCGCCGGCAGCACGGCGACCCAGCCGCCATAGAAGACGCCATAGAGCAGGGCGAAGACGGCCAGCATCGCGAATCCGCTCGAGAGCCACCAGATGCCCAGAGAGCCGGCCATGCCCAGGAACACGACGAGGAGGGCGCGGTGGCGGCCGATCCGGTCCGCCAGATTCCCGAGGCAGAAGCGGCCGGCCGTGCTGCCGACACCGATCAGCGCGAGCAGCAGGACGGCCCGACCCTGCGGGACGCCGCGATCTAGCGCGTAGGGCACGAGGTGGACGAAGGGGACGAAGGCCCCGAACGAGCCGATCAGGCAGGCTGCGTAGAGCCTGATGAAGGGCCGCGACCACACCGCCTCGCGAATCGACATGCCGGTCGCCTGTGCCGTGATGCCGCCTGGGGGCAGGGCGTCCCCGTCCGGCAGCAGCCCGCGTTGGCGCGGATCGCTTTCGATCAGGAGCGCCATCGCTGCACCAATGATCGCCGCGAGCCCGCCAAGCGTGAAATAGGCGTTCCGCCAGCCGATCTGCTCGATCAGGAGCGAGGCGAGCGGCGGCATCACGAGCGTGCCGACACCGATGCCGCTGACCGCGAGACCCGATGCGAAGCCGCGGCGCTTGACGAACCAGCGCTGCACCGCGCCCAGCGCTGGAACATAGGAGCAGCCGATGCCGAGCCCGACGCCAAGGCCATAGGCCAGGTAGATCTCGGTCAGGCTCCGCGCCGCTCCCGCCGCGGCCATGCCAAGCCCGGTGAGGAGCATGCCGAGAAAGACAAGCCTGCGGGCTCCCCAGCGGTCCGCAAGCGGGCCGCTGATCAGTCCGAAGCCGAAATAGAGAAAGCCGGCGAGGGAGAAGACCAGGGAAACCGAAGCGCGGGAGGCGGAAAAATCCGCCTGCAGGGATTCGACAAAGGCGCTGAAGGTATAGGCGCTGCCGAAACCGACGAAGGTGACCGCAAACGCCGCCGCGACCACAAGCCAGCCATGGAAGATCGGGGAGGCGGGACGCGCCGGATTGGTGCTCATCGCAAGGCTCCTCAAAGGGTTGGGTGCTGGCGGTGCCATGTGGTCTCTGCCTGGAAGGCTGTGCCGGCACGGATCAGCATGGCCTCCCCCAGTTGCGCTGCAACGAGCTGGAGCCCGATAGGCATTCCCTCGCAGAAGCCGCCGGGCAATGTGAGCGTCGGGTTGCCGGTCATGTTGAAGGGGCAGGTATAGCGCTGCAGGTCGGCGATCAGCCCGGGCTGCTCTCCCAATGTACTGATCGTCGCGAGCGTCAGCGGCGCGAAAGGCTGAACCGGGGTCAGCAGCAGATCGATCGTGCCGAACAGGGCGGCGATGCGTCCACGAAAGGCCATGCGTCGCAGCAGGAGGCGCTGATAGTCGAGGCCCGACAGCGCGCGGCCCGTCTCGATGACCGAGGCGAGAACCGGGCCGTATTCGTCCTTGCACGCGGGGTAGGTCGCTTCATGGGCGATGGCGGCTTCCACTGCGCAGTTCGGTGCCCAATCGGCGACGATCTGCTTCACATCCGGAAAGCGGACCTCGACGATCTCGGCTCCGAGCGCGCGATAGGTTGCGATGGCCTCGTTCAGAGCCATTTGCGTCGTCGCATCGACCCCTTCGCTGTTCCAGGCTGGATCGAGGCCGATCCGCACGCCGCCGACGCCTTGCCGGGTCGCTGCGCGGTAGTCGGGAACCGGCGCGCCGAGCGCGGTCGGATCGGCTGGATCGGCGCCGGCGATGACGTGCAGGATCGCGGCGACGTCCCTGGTGTCGCGCGCCATCGGCCCGACATGGTCCAGCGTCGCTGCCAGCTCGAATGTGCCGTGACGGCTGACGCGGCCCCAACTCGGCTTCAGCCCGGTCAGGCCGGTGGCAGCGCAGGGCCAGCGGATCGACCCTCCGGTATCGGAACCGAGCGAGCCGTAGCACAGGCCGGCCGCCGTCGCCGCAGCCGAGCCGCTCGACGAGATTCCGGTCCAGTACGCGGCATTCCAGGGGTTACGGGGCGGCGTCACCATGGGGTGGTGGTCGGAATAAGCCCCCTCCGTCATCTGCAGCTTGCCCAGCACTACGGCTCCCGCCTCCCGCAGGCGGCGCACCACGGTGGCGTCCTCCCGCGGCCTGTGCTGCTTGTGGATCCGCATCCCACCGGCCGTCGGAAAGCCTCGCGTCCAGAACAGGTCCTTCACGGCAATCGGCACGCCATGCAGCGGGCCGCGATAGCGCCCGGCCGCGATCTCTGCCTCCGCGGCCTCTGCCTCGACCAGCGCGGTATTGGCCATCACGCCGGCAAAGCTGTGAAGCTCCGTGTCCAGGCGTTCGATGCGCTCGAGCTGCGACCGCGTCACTGCCACGGGCGAGATGTCGCGCGTCTGGATGCGCGCCGCGAGCTCCGACAATGAGAGGTAATGCGTCGCGTCGGGGAGGCTGGGCATGCATGGCTCCGGCTTGAATGGATAAATTAATGATTGAGTTTTTCTCTTGCTGGTCACTTCAAGGGAGCGAGCGATCCGCTGCAATGAAGTGATCAGTTGTAGCTAATTTGACGAATGATCGGGCTAGGGGCAAACTAGCAATTCTGCGAAAATAAGTTAGAAAAACTAAATGAAAACCGATCGGCTGCCACCGCTGAATGCTCTGCGCGCCTTCGAGGCCACGGCTCGGCATCTCTCCGTGAAGGAGGCCGCCGATGAGCTCTGCGTGACGCCGGGCGCGGTCAGCCAGATGCTCAAGGCCCTGGAGCTTCATTTCGGCACGCAGCTCTTCCGGAGGATCAATCGCGGCATGGCCCTCACGCCCGCCGGGCAGAGCCTGATGCCGCCGGTGCGCAACGCCTTCCGGCAGATCGCCGAGGCATCAAGGCGCATTGTCGCCGATCCCGGCACGGGCCCGCTGACGATCAGCACGACGCCATTCTTCGCGAGCGCCTGGCTGGTGCCACGCCTCAAGCAGTTCCACGACGCCCATCCCGATATCGATCTGCGGGTCGTGACCGGTACTGCTCTGGTCGATTTCGTCCGCGACGGGGTCGATGTCGCGGTCCGGCATGGCTTCGGCCGTTATCCGGGATTGCGCAGCGAGCTTCTGGTTGCGGTCGAGGTCGTTCCCGTCGCGGCTCCGGCCCTGCTCGCATCCCTCGGCAGGCCGCAGGATGCGGCTTGCCTGGCGCGCTGGCCGCAGGTCCATGACAGCGAGCGCAAGGCCTGGCAGCGCTGGTTCCAGGCGCAGGGCATCGAGGAATTCAGTGCGCCGCGCGGGCCGTCCTTCGACGATTCAGGCCTGATGCTGAAAGCGGTGCTTTCCGGTCAGGGCGCAGGATTGCTGCCGGCGGCGATGATCGAAACCGACATCGCGGAGGGGCGGCTCGTCCAGCTCGCGAATGTCGCGCTGCTCGAGGATTTCGCCTATTTTCTCGTCTTCCCCGATACAGGCCGGGTGCGGCCCAGGGTTGCCGCGTTCTGCGCCTGGATGCGGGAGGTCGCCGCCGCCTATAGGCAGGCGGCGTAGCTGGGCTGGTAGCTGATCGCCGCCTCAGGCCGTCCTCCGTTCCCTGCCCTGTGCCAGCAAGCCTCCCGCGATGATCAGGCCGCCGCCGAGGAGCGAGACGGGGGAAGGCAGGGTCGTGAATAGGAGGGTGTCGATCAGCATCGCCCAGAGCAGGCCGGAGAATTGCCAGGGTGCGAGTCCGGAGGCTTCGCCGCGCCGGAGCGCGCCAGCGATACAGGCGAGGGCAGCCGTCTGGATCACCGTGAAGAGCAGAACGAGGGCGAAGGCCTCCGCGCTGACCTGATGCCAGAACCAGAGCATCGTTGCCGCGAGCAGCGCGAAACCGACAACCGCGACCTGCATGGCGGTATCGAGGCTGTTCGCGACATCGCGCAGCCGGCGCACCAGGATCTGATACAGCGCGTAGCTGGCGGCCGCGCCAATCGAGGCGAGGATACCTGGCCAGGCTCCGCCTTCGCTCGGCCTGACGATCAGCAGCATGCCGGCAAAGCCGCTCGCAGCACCGAGCCAACGTCCGAGCGAGACGCGCTCGCCGAGCAAGAGCCCGCCCAGTGCAGTGAGCAAAAGCGGCGCCGTGAATCCAAGCGCCGAGGCTGCCGTGACCGGCATGAGGCTATAGGCGACGATCGCCAGCACGTTCGAGGCGACCAGCGCGGCAGCCGCGGCGCGCTGTTCCCATGCGCGCGGCGGGTGCAGCAACCGCGCCCGCGTGACGCCGCTCCTTGGCCGGGCCAGCAGGACGAGGCTTCCCGCCAGGACCAGAAGACAGCGCAGGAAGGTCACCTGCAGCGCGCTCAATCCGTAGGAGGAGACCAGGGTCTTCGACAGGGAGTAGCCCAGGACATAGAGCAGGCTGGAGGACAGCACGAGGCCGACCGCCAGCAACATCGTTCGGCTGCTCCGCTTGTCCCTGACCATCTCGACTCGCATCACCATGCCCGGCACCTCGCGATCACGGGCCGGACCATGCGCGCCCAAAGCGGTGCTGGTAAGTGGCGAGATAGACGACTATCGTAAAAATCATGCCAAAGCGCATAAAGGCATCTCCGCAGGCCCCGCACCGCGTCGTCGCGGTTGCCTATGACCGGCTCTGCACCTTCGAATACGGCATTGTCGCCGAGGTGTTCGGCTCGCGCCGGCCCGGGCTGCCGGAAAACTGGTACGAATTCCGCACCGCCGCCGGCGAGGCCGGGCGTTTGCGCGCCCATGGCAGCCTTGCGGTCGAGGCTGATGGCGGGCTCGACCTGCTGCAGGGGGCGGGCACCATCATCGTTCCCGGCTGGCGCGGCCTGGCCGAGCCGGTGCCGGAGCCGCTGGCGGGCGCGCTTCGCGCGGCGCATCGCGGCGGCAGCCGCGTCGTCTCGATCTGCGGCGGAGCCTATGTGCTGGCGGCTGCCGACCTGTTGGCCGGGCGCAGGGCGACGACCCATTGGCAGTACGGTGCTGATTTTGCGAAGCGCTACCCCGCGGTGCGCCTCGAGCCCGATGTGCTCTATGTCGACGAGGGCGACATCCTGACCTCGGCCGGCAGCGCGGCCGGCATCGACCTTTGCCTGCATATCGTCCGCCGCGACCATGGGCCCGAGGCTGCGAACCTGGTGGCGCGCAGCATGGTCGTGCCGCCGCATCGCAGCGGCGGCCAGGCACAGTTCGTCCGTCGCCCGCTACCGCCGCAGACCGGGTCGCGCCTGTCGCCATTGCTCGACTGGATGCGTTCGTCGCTGGCCGAGGACCTGACCTTGCAGCGGCTCAGCGACCGGGCCGGCATGAGCCAGCGCACGTTCTTCCGGCGTTTCACAGAGGCCACTGGCAGCGCGCCGGGCGAGTGGATCCTCAACGAGCGTGTCGCCCATGCCTGCGATCTGCTGGAGACGACCACGCTCGGGGTCGACGAGGTCGCCTATCGCGCCGGGCTCGGTTCCGCGGCGGCGTTGCGCCACCATTTCCGGCAGCGTCTGCGCACCACGCCAACCGCCCATCGGCTGCAGTTCTCGCGCGGCTAGGCGGCTTCGGCCGCGTGTTGCATCAGCTGGGCTCCAAACCGCGCGCTGTGCTGCGCGCGGTCGTGACGCGCTGAGGATCAGGCCGCATCCAGCCCATAGAGCGAGTGCAGCGTCCGCACGGCGAGCTCGGTATAGGCGGCGTCGATCAGCACCGAGAACTTGATCTCGGAGGTCGTGATCGCGCGGATGTTGATGCCCTTCTCGGCGAGCGCGTGGAAGGCGCGGGCCGCTACACCGGCATGGCTGCGCATGCCGACGCCGATGGCCGAGATCTTCACCACGTCGGTGGCGCCCTGCAGGCTCTGGTAGGCGATGCTGTCGTGGCGGCTCTCGAGCAGCGTCTTGGCGCGCTCGTAATCGGCGGTCGGGACGGTGAAGGTGATGTCGGTGGTCGCCTGGTCGTCCGAGACGACCTGGATGATCATGTCGACATTGATGTTCGCATCAGCGAGCGGACCGAAGATGGCCGCGGCCACGCCCGGCTTGTCGGCGACACGCCGGAGCGTGATCTGGGCTTCGTCGCGCGAAAACGCGATGCCGGTGACGATCTGCTGTTCCACGATGTCGTCCTCGTCGCAGATGAGGGTGCCTGGATTGGGATTGTCGGGGTCGTCGAAGGAGGAGCGCACATAGGTCGGTACGCGCTGGACCATGGCGATCTCGACCGAGCGCACTTGCAGCACCTTCGAGCCGAGCGAGGCCATTTCCAGCATCTCCTCGAAGGAGACCTTGTCCATGCGCCGGGCCTTCGGCACGACGCGCGGGTCGGTGGTATAGACGCCGTCGACATCGGTGTAGATGTCGCAGCGATCGGCCTTGAGGCCGGCGGCAAGCGCGACCGCGCTGGTGTCGGAGCCGCCGCGCCCGAGCGTAACGATGCGTTTCGTCGTTGCGTGCATGCCCTGGAAGCCGGAGCAGACCGCGATCTCGCGATTGCGGTCGAAGCCGGCGAGGATGCCGGCGCCGTCGACGCCCTCGATGCGGGCGGAGCCATGGGCGTCCGAGCCGAAGAGCGGGATCTGCCAGCCCTGCCAGGAGCGCGCCGGCAGGCCCATGGACTGGAGCACGATTGCCATCAGGCCGGAGGTGACCTGCTCGCCGGATGCGACCACGGCGTCATATTCCGCGTGATCGTAAAGCGGTGCCGCTTCCTTGCACCAGGCCACGAGTTCGTTGGTCTTGCCCGACATGGCGGAGACGACGACTGCGACCTGGTTGCCGGCGTCGAACTCGCGTTTGACGTGGCGGGCGGCATTCTTGATACGCTCGACAGTGGCGACGGAGGTCCCGCCGAATTTCATCACCAGACGGGCCATAGCGGTCCAAGGGCTCTCTAGAAACGCCCGGCGACGTGCCGGGACGAAAGGTCCCCCTCGCGCCGGGCGAAGGGCGGGTGTAGATGACGGGCAGCACCGCAAGTGTCAATGCGGTCCGCGCCCGATTGGCACAAAGGGGGAATTACGCATGGCATCCGCAGCGTCTCAAACCGGCTCGACGATCGATGCTGCCGAGGTTGCGCGCTTCGATGCCATGGCCAGGACCTGGTGGGACCCGAAGGGTCCCATGGCCGTGCTGCACAAGTTCAATCCGGTGCGGCTCGGTTTCGTAAAGGATCTCGCCTGCGAACGCTTCGGGCGCGATCCGAAATCGCTGCGATCGCTGGAGGGGCTGGCGCTGGTCGATATCGGCTGCGGCGGCGGCGTGCTGTCGGAGCCCCTGGCGCGGCTCGGCGCCGAGGTCACGGGGCTCGATCCGGCTCCGACCAATATCGCGGTCGCCCGAGCCCATGCCGAACGCAGCGGGCTTGCGATCGACTATCGCGAGACGACGATCGAGAGCCTCGTCGCCGAGGGGCGGCGCTTCGACATCGTGCTCGCCATGGAGGTGGTCGAGCATGTCGCGGATGTCGAGGCCTTCGTCGGCGCCTGCTGCGCGGCGGTGAAGCCCGGCGGCCTCTTGGTGATGGCGACGCTCAACCGCACGCTGAAATCCTATGCGCTGGCGATCGTCGGTGCCGAATATGTCCTGCGCTGGCTGCCCCGCGGCACGCATGACTGGGAGAAATTCGTCACGCCGGCGGAACTCGAGGCTGCAATCGCGCGCAATGGGCTGGAGCTCGGCGAAAGCACCGGGGTGGCCTACAACCCCTTCACCGATCGCTGGTCGGCGTCGCGCGACATGGATGTGAACTATATGCTCGCAGCGGCGCGGCCGGTCTAGCGGCCGGTCCCGTCAGCGCTCGGCTGGGGCCAGTCGCTCTTCCAGGGCGTTCAGGTCGTCCAGGAACCACAGGGCCTGGCCCTGGTTTGCCTCGCGAACGAAATCGCGTAGCGCCTTGCTCTCGGCGCTCCAGCGCGAGAGGTCGCCGATGATCGCGAGCTGCATCCGGTAATTGACGAATTTCTGGGCGACTTCGCCGGCGAGACGCGTGCTGAGCTTGAAGAAATCGTCGCTCAGGCGCGCGACCGGGATCACGACCAAATCTGCATCTTCGGCCCAGGCCGAACCCAGGAAATCGCCGATGTCGCGCTCGCTGGCGAGCAACGGGCCGTCTTCGGCGCATAGCAGCACGCGCCTGCCGCGAATCTCGAGGGAACTGTCCATGCCGGCGATTGTCTTGACCATGCGGCAGGAAAGCAAGCGACCTCAGATCACCCGCTTGGCGACCCCGCCCGCCACGAGCGCCAGAATCCCGGCTGTGGTGGCGGCAATGGCGGTGGCCATTTGCCGGTTCGCAATGATCACATAGCCGAGCCTTCGCCACAGGATCGCGCCGACAATGGCGCCGCCGACGAGGACGATGGCATTGGGAATGATGCCGAAGCCGTGCTCCCCAAGGATGCCGTCGGCAATCCAGCCCAGCAGCAGCGCGCAGCCGGCAGCGAAGCCAAGGAAGACCAGGAATTCCGGCAGTGGAAGGTCAGGAAGGCCGAGCAGTAGCAGCAATAGACGCATGGTCGATCGCTCCAAAGTATTTGCGGGCTGAAATTAGCACGGCTGGGCCGCTGGTCATGCAGGCTCGTGCTGGTGAGGTTAAAAAACGTCTGCAGATCGTTTCAAAATTCACAGCGAAGGACATGAGGCAAGGGGAGCTGATCTTCGGCTGCAGCGTATCGGCCGCCGCCCGACGAGCCCTGGGCGGAGATGCGCAATCTTCTCAGGCACGATCTTCGCGTTCCATCGGAACATAAGCCGGGATTCGGACTTGTTTTTTGCAGTGCGACATAATTCCTTAGGAGGATAGCGCAGCGCAGCATCGAGCCGCATGATCACCTCAACTCCGTCGGCCGCCCTTTCGCGGCGCAAGGCGGCGAGGAAGACCAAGGGGAGAGAGCCATGTCCAAGCCGCAGCCTGTTCCGCACCGCCCGCTGAAGGATCTCTACGAACTGAACGAGCTGCCGCCGCTCGGGCATGTCCCCGCCACCATGTATGCCTGGACCATCCGGCGCGAGCGCCATGGCCCGCCGCAGGAGAGCTTCCAGGTCGAGGTCGTGCCGACCTGGGCGATCGGCGAGGAGGAGGTGCTGCTGCTCGTGATGGCTGGCGGCGTCAACTATAACGGCATCTGGGCCGGGCTCGGCCAGCCGATTTCGCCCTTCGACGTCCACAAGGGATCGCTTCATATCGCCGGCTCCGATGCGTCCGGCATCGTCTGGGCCGTTGGTTCCAAGGTGAAGCGCTGGAAGGTCGGCGACGAAGTCATCGTCCATTGCAACCAGGACGATGGCGACGACGAGGAGTGCAATGGCGGCGACCCGATGTTCTCGTCCTCCCAGCGCATCTGGGGCTACGAGACGCCGGACGGCTCCTTCGCCCAGTTCTGCCGGGTGCAGTCACGCCAGCTGATGCAGAAGCCGAAGCACCTCTCCTGGGAAGAGTCGGCTTGCTACACGCTGACCCTGGCGACCGCCTACCGCATGCTCTTCGGGCACGCCCCGCATACGATCAAGCCGGGCGACAACGTGCTCATCTGGGGGGCGTCGGGCGGGCTCGGCGTCTTCGGTGTGCAGCTGTGCGCGGCTTCGGGCGCCAACGCGATCGGCGTGATTTCGGACGAGAGCAAGCGCGACTACGTGCTCGGCCTCGGCGCCAAAGGCGTGATCAATCGCAAGGAGTTCAATTGCTGGGGCCAGATGCCCAAGGTCAATTCGCCCGAATATACCGAATGGACCAAGGAGGCTCGCAAGTTCGGCAAGGCGATCTGGGACATCACCGGCAAGAAGGATGTCGATATCGTCTTCGAACATCCCGGCGAGGCGACCTTCCCGGTCTCCTGCCTCGTCGCCAAGCGCGGCGGGATGGTCGTCTTCTGCGCCGGCACCTCGGGCTTCAACATCACCTTCGACGCCCGTTATGTCTGGATGCGGCAGAAGCGCGTGCAGGGCTCGCATTTCGCCCATCTCAAGCAGGCGAGCGCCGCCAACCAGTTCGTGCTCGACCGGCGCGTCGACCCCTGCATGTCCGAGGTCTTTCCCTGGGAGAAGATCCCGCTCGCCCACCACAAGATGTGGAAGAACGAGCATGCTCCCGGCAACATGGCCGTGCTGGTCTATGCCCCGCGCACCGGCCTGCGGAATTTTGACGATGTCGCGGAGGCGCTTGGCGGCTGAGCCGCGCGCGGCCGGCGAAGGCTCTGTCAGGACCGCCTCACCAGCCTGATCCGCGGGAAGCGCCCCGTCCAGGCCGGGATGCGTCGCGCGCATGTCCCCGGCCGGCTAGCGCGCCAACAAATGTTTCGACTACGGTGACGCAAGGCCAGATCCACAACGGATTCGGCCGGGACGCTTCGCGACGGCTGACCCTTGCTCCCTGAAGCGCCCGCAAGACTGGCAGGTGAGATTTATGGCGCTTCATCGTTTCGTCCCGCATTCCTATTCCAATGTCATGGCCACGCTGCCCCCGGTCCTCACGGTCGCCAGCGGCGACACGATCGTGACGACGACACTCGATGCCGCCGGCATCGACCATGAGGGCGTGCAGCGGGCCCCGCGCGGCAACCCGATGACCGGTCCGTTCGCCGTTGCGGGAGCAGAGCCGGGCGATGCGCTGATCGTGACGATCGACAGGATGACGCCGAACCGCAAGACCGGCTGGACCTATTCGCCACTCTCGCAACAGGTGGTCGATCCGCGCACGGTGGCCGAGCTGCCGAAGAGCGAGCGCTTCGAATGGGCCATCGACGCCGAGAAGGGCACAGTCAGGCTGATCGGCGCCTCGGAGCGCATCTCGGGCTGGAGCTTTCCGCTGGCACCGATGATCGGTTGTTTCGGCGTGGCTCCGGCCGGCGGCCAGGCGATCTCGACTGCGACCAGCGGCTCCTATGGCGGCAATATGGACTATCGCCGCTTCGGGCCGGGCGCGAGCATCGCTTTCCCGGTTTCCGAGGCGGGCGGGCTGTTCTTCCTGGGGGATGGCCATGCCTGCCAGGGTGATGGCGAGATCGTCGGCACCGGCATCGAGACCAGTTTCGAGATCGCGTTCACCCTGCATCTGCGCAAGAATGCGCCGGGCCGGTGGCCGCGTTGCGAGACCGCGACCGAGATCATGACCCTGGCCAGCGGCCGCCCGCTCGACCAGCCGCTCCAGTTCGCGACGACCGAGATGCTCCGCTGGATCGTCGACGACCTCGGTGTCGATACCGTCGAGGCGAGTCATCTGCTCGGCCAGTTGGTCCGTTACGACGTCGCCAACATCTTCAACCCCGCTTATTGCGTGGCCTGCCGGCTGGAGAAGAACGACATCACCAGAGCGATGTCGCTGCTCGGCAAGTAATCCCTGGCGAGGCGTCGCCCGGCTGGCAGTCCAGGGCAATAACGGTCGGGCAAGAGCTCAGCCGGCCTGTAGCGGCTTGCGATAGAACACCACCCGCTCGGTTTCCTCGAAACCGAGCGCCTCATGCGTCTGCTGCGAGACGGCATTGGACAGATCGGTGTCCGAGGCGAGTTCGACGCAGCCATGGCCCTTTGCCCAGGTCTCGACGGCTGCGCAAAGTGTCCGGGCGACGCCGTGGAGCCGCCGGCCGGGCGCGACATAGATTCCTTCGAGGAAGCCGACGGGCGAGGTTTCGCAGCCATTGACGTAGTCGTGCCGCAGGGCGGCCTCGGCAAGGCCGATGGCCAGGCCAGCATCGTCCCGCGCGATGAACGCCGTATCGTTCGGGCTTGCGAGAATGCCTGCGGCTTCGTCGCGATGCTCCTGCGCTGTCGAATCCGGCCACAGCGCCAGGCGCAGCCTGACCCAGTCCTCCAGCATCTCATCCGTGCAGGTTTCGATCAGCATCGGACCAGCCGCGTCCCTCTTGCCAGTTGGATCGGCAACAATGCGGTCGCGCCCGCCGGTCACGACGCCAGGCGTTCCAGCATGGTGTAGGGACCGCCCTTGTAGGTGGTGCTTCCGAAGGGCCGGTATCCGAACTTGTCCGCCAGGCGCAGCGAGGCGACGTTTTCGGGGGTGATGATGCAGACGGTGCGGGCAGGGGCGTGCGTGCGGGCAAGCCAGTCATGGCTCGCGGCGACCGCCTCCGCAGCCAGGCCCCGTCCATGCGTCGAGCGCGCCATGATCCAGGAGGCTTCCGGGAATCCGTCGAAGCGCTCGCCCAGGCCGCGGTGGAAATCGGCGAGGCCGACATCGCCGACCAGTTCGCCGCTTGCCTTGTCGAAGACGGCGAACATGCCGTAGCCGAGCAGCGACCAATGGCCGGCATAGCGCAGCAGCCGGCTCCAGCCATCCTCCCGCGACAATTGCGGCACGGCAATGAACCGGAACAGGTCCCGGTCCGAAAACATCGCGTACCAGGGTTCGAAATCCTCCAGCGCGTGAGGGCGCAGGAGCAGGCGTGGTGTCTCGATCATGGCGGGTCAGAAAGCAGCAGCACGACTCGGCGTCAACGCAGGAGAACGCCCTAGAGCCCCGCGATCGCTTCGCCGGGGTCGGCCCTTGGCGCCCGCGCGATCGCGAAGGCAGCGTTCAACTCCGCGCCATAGAGGAAGATCGCGGCGAGCCAGTACAGGAAGACGAGCGCGATCATCGCCGTCGCAAGGCCGGCATAGGTCGTGACATAGGCACCTGCAAAGCCGTCGAGATACCAGCCGAAGCCGAGGCCGCCGACGAGCCAGAAGGCGAGGGTGACGAGAATGCCGGGCCAGAGCGTCCGGATATGCGGGGCGCGGGCCGGCAGCGTGCTGTGTGCGACGATCAGCGCCAGCACGATCAGCATGGTCGCGCCAGCGACGCGCAGGAAGCTGAGCAGGATGGAGAGTGGCGCCAGCCAGGGCGCGAAGCCGATCAGCCAGCGCAGGACCAGCGGCCCGAGCACCACGAGAAACGCGAAGGAGAGCATGAACACGGCGCCGCCGATCACGTAGAGGATCGATTCCAGCCGTGTGTGCCACCAGGCCCGCCATTCATAGGCCTCGTAGGCACGGTTGAGGCCGATGCGCAGCGCCTCGACGCCGGACGACGAGAAATACAGCGCCAGCAGCGCGCCAAAGGTCAGCGCGTCGCTGCGGACCGCCGTCAGCACCGAGCGCACCTCGCGTGCGATCGGGATGGCGATCTCCTTGGGCCAGGCCTCGAGCAGCAGCGCGGTTGCCTCATCGGCCGCATTCTGCGTGCCGAAGACGCCGCCGAGCGCGGTCACCAGGATCAGGAAGGGGAAGAGCGACATCAGCACGGAGAGCGCGATATGGCTCGCGATCGCCCAGGAATCATGGGCGAGGAAACGCTCGAACGCGAGGGAGGGGACGGACAGCAGCGACATGCGGAGACTCGGGCGAGCGGGCGCTGATTGTGACCTCAACCCGCCCCGCCGTCATCCAGGCTCTGTGCCCGATCCACCCGCGGCCCCTCGCTGGCCCGGCATGACGCATTCGTTCCCTCCCCCGGACATGCCGTCCCGGCGTCGTCGGACGGCGACAAGCGCTTGCTCCGGGATTATCAGGGCGATCAGCGAAAGCCGGTGCCCATGCTCGAATCGCCCCTGTTCCTGCGCGTCATCCCGCTCGTCTTCACGCTTCTCTGGTCGAGCGGCTGGATCGTTGCCGGCTATTCCGCGCGCTATGCCGACCCGCTGACCTTCCTGGCCGTCCGCTATGCCTGTGCCGGCCTGCTGCTCATCGGCCTGGCGCTCGCCGTCGGTGCCCCCTGGCCGAAGGGCCGCCGCGCGATCATCGACTGCATCGTCACCGGTATCCTGCTGCATGCCGTTTATCTCGGCGGCGTCTGGTGGGCGGTGCGCCATGGCCTGCCGGCCGGAGTTTCCGGCCTGATTGCCGGCCTTCAGCCCGTGCTGACTGCGCTGTTTTCCCCCCTTCTGGTCGGCGAACGCATCTCGCCGGTGCGCTGGGCCGGGATTCTCTGCGGTTTCCTCGGCATCGCCCTGGTGCTCGAGCCGAAGCTGGTCGGCGTCGATCCGCAGGCGCTCGCCGGCATCCTGCTGCCGGTCGGCGTCAATATCGTCGCGATGTTCGCCGTGACCTTCGGCTCCTTCTATCAGAAGAAGCGCATCGTCACCGGCGATCTGCGGACCGTGACCGCCTGGCAGTACACCGCGGCCTTCCTCGTCACGCTGCCCGTCGCCTATGCGCTCGAACCGATGCGGATCGAGTGGAACCTGACCATGGCCCTGGTGCTGGCCTGGTCGGTCCTGGCGCTCTCGCTCGGTGGAATCGGGCTCTATCTCTGGCTGATCCGGCGTGGCGAAGTCTCGCGCACCGCGACCTTCCTCTATCTCGTGCCGCCGGCCGTCGCGGTCGAGGCCTGGTTGCTCTTCGGGGAGACGCTGACGCCGCTCCAGCTCGTCGGCATGGCTGTGGCGGTGCTCGGCGTCGTGCTGGCCAGTCGAAAATAGTCTGGCCCCCAGCCGAAAGGTGGATTTCGGATTCGCCAGGTTCTCTCCTATGCTGCGTCGCAACAAAGGGAGAGAGATCATGAGCGCCAACGTCGCCCGCCACTCCGAGGCCCCTGGCTCCGCCGTCGAGCTGATCGGTGCCGCGCTGCCAGGCTTCGAGACGCTGCTCGACCAGGCGATCGCTGCGGTACGCCAGAAGGTGCTGGTCGACGGCAAGATCTCGTCTTCGAGGCTCGAAGCCGAGCAGCACGCGGCGCATGGCCTGTCCTGGCTCGCGACCTATGTCATGGCGTTGCGAGAGCTGAAGGCCTATGGCGAGCGCCTGCAGGTGGAGGACCGCTACGGCGCCACCGAGGATTACGCGCTGCGCGTCGGCGCCGGTGAATATGCAGCCCAGATCTTTGGCGGCATCCCGATGAGCCAGGGCGAGATCGTCAGGCTCCCGGCGCTCGGCCTTGGCCAGAAGTCGATCGCCGCCGCGCGTGGCGAAGCGGCGGAAACCCTGATCTCCGAGGGCAACACGCCGGAAAACCGCGCGCGCCTCGTCGCCTTGTTCAGCCAGTCGCAGGGGCTCGCCAGTGTCGGCGATCCCGGCCTCGACGAGACCCTGGAAGCGATCCGCTCCGAGATGCGCCGCTTCTGCGAGGCGGAGGTGACGCCGCATGCGCACGAATGGCATCTGGAGAACCACTACATCCCGATGCCGGTCGTCGAGAAAATGGCCGAGCTCGGCGTCTTCGGCCTGACCATTCCCGAGGAATTCGGCGGCATGGGCCTCAGCAAGGTCTCGATGTGCGTCGTCTCGGAGGAGCTTTCGCGCGGCTATATCGGCGTCGGCTCGCTCGGCACCCGCTCCGAAATCGCGGCCGAGCTCATTCTCTGTGGCGGCACGCCGGAGCAGAAGGCGCATTGGCTGCCGAAGATCGCCGCGGGCGAGACCTTGCCGACGGCCGTCTTCACCGAGCCCAATACCGGCTCGGACCTCGCTTCGCTGCGCACCAAGGCGGTGCGGGATGGCGATGTCTTCAAGGTCCATGGCAACAAGACCTGGATCACCCATCCCGTTCGCGCCGATATCATGACGCTGCTTGTCCGCACCGACCCGGACGCACCGGGTTATCGCGGCCTCTCCATGCTGATTGCCGAAAAGCCGCGCGGCACGGACGAAGACCCGTTCCCGGTTGCCGGCCTGACCGGCGGCGAGATCGAGGTGCTCGGCTATCGCGGGATGAAGGAATACGAGCTCGCTTTCGACGGTTTCGAGGTCAAGGCCGGGAACCTGCTCGGTGGCGTCGAAGGCCAGGGCTTCAAGCAGCTCATGCAGACCTTCGAGGCGGCCCGCATCCAGACGGCGGCGCGCGCCATCGGCGTGGCGCAATCGGCTTTCGATCTGGGGCTGCGCTATGCGCAGGAGCGCATCCAGTTCGGCAAGCCGCTGATCGCCTTCCCGCGCGTCGCCGACAAGCTCGCGATGATGGCGGCTGAAATCCTGATCGCCCGCCAGCTCACCTATTTCGCCGCTCGCGAGAAGGATGCCGAGCGCCGCTGCGATCTCGAGGCCGGCATGGCCAAGCTGCTCGGCGCCCGGGTTGCCTGGGCCGCCGCCGATAACGCGCTGCAGATCCATGGCGGCAATGGTTTTGCGCTGGAATACCCGATCAGCCGCGTCCTCTGTGACGCCCGCATCCTGAACATTTTTGAGGGTGCGGCGGAGATTCAGGCGCAGGTGATCGCACGGCGGCTGGTCGAGGGCTGACAGCCCCCGGACCCGCCGGAGGAAGCCGGCTGTGTTTGCATCGGCTTTTCCGAAAACCGCAATCCACTCTTCGGGTCGATGCGTTAGCGCTTCGCCTTCCCGGCAGGCTCCAGGGCGGTCGCGCCATCGAACGGGTAGGCCGCGCCGGAGACCTCGATCGCCACATGCGTTCCCCGCTCCGGCGGGGACAGGTCGGATGAGCGCAACTGCAGCAGGGTGTCCGTGTCCGCATCGAGCGCGATCGTGACGAGGCTGCTGGCGCCGCCGAACTCGACCTCGACGATCCGCCCTCCGGTGCCGCCAGCGAGCTCTGAGGCGGCCGATGGCCGCAGGCGAAGCTGTTCGGGGCGCAGCAGGATCGTTGCCGGGCCGCGCCGGGTTCGGTCGGTGATCGCAATCTGCCCGAGTGCGCAGCGCGCCGCGCCATCGGCCAGCTCCGCCTGCAGCAGGATCGCGTCGCCGAGGAAACGAGCGATCGCGGGGTTGCGTGGTTGCATGTAGAGCAGCCGCGGCGGCCCCGCCTGGACCAGTCGGCCCTCCTTCAGCACGACGAGCTGGTCGGCGAAGCCGAGCGCTTCACCCTGGTCATGCGTGACGAGGATCGCGGTCACCGCGAATTCTCGCAGCACGTCGGCCACCTTGCGGCGCATGGTCTCGCGCAGCCCGGTATCGAGGGCGGAGAAGGGCTCGTCCAGAAGCATCAGCCGCGGCCGCCGGGCGAGCGCACGGGCGAGGGCGACCCGCTGCTGCTGGCCGCCGGACAACTGGTGGGGCCGCCTCTCAGCCATGCTGCGCGGCAGTTCGACAATGTCCATCAGCTCTGCAATCCGGGCATCCCGGTCGGTCTGGTTCCGCGTCAGCCCAAAGCCGATATTCTCGGCGATGCTGAGATGCGGGAACAGGGAGCCGTCCTGCGTCACGACGCCGATCCCGCGCAGATGCGCGGGGACGCCAAGCCCGCCATCGACGATGATCTCGTTGCCGATGGTCACGGTGCCCGCGGCGGCCGTCTCGAAGCCCGCGATGATGCGCAGCAGGGTCGTCTTGCCCGATCCCGAGGGGCCGACGATCGCGGCCCGTATGCCGGGCGCGACCGAGAAGCTGATATCGTCGAGGGCAAGCGTCGCGCCGTACTGCTTGCTCAGGCCGGAAACGGTCAGGACGCTCACAGGCCGTTCGCCTTTCGCGACTGCCGGTGCAGCATCACGGCCATCGGGATGGAGAGGATGATCATCAGGACCGCATAGGGCGTCGCCGCGACATAGTCGATCTCGCCGGTCAGCGACCAGAACTCCGTCGCCAGCGTCCGCGTCCCATTGGGCGAGAGCAGGAGCGTGGCGGTCAGCTCCGTGGTGATGCCAAGTCCGACCAGCGCCATTGCCGCGCCAAGCCCGGGCGCGGCCAGGCGCAGCGTGACCTGCAACACCGCCAGCAAGGGCGGCCGCCCGAGCGCCGAAGCCGCCCATTCGAGCTCTACCGGCACCTGCGCGAGGCTGCCGCGCAGACCGATCAGCGCGCGCGGCAGGAAGATCAGCGCATAGGCGACGAGCAGCATGAACCAGCTCTGGTACAAGGGCAGCGCCACGCGGACCGTGATCGTGACCAGCGCGAGCGCGACGACGATGCCCGGCAGCGAGCCGACATAGACATGGCAGGCTTCGAGCCGCCGTTGCCAGAGCCCCGGCCGCCGCACGCACAGCCAGGCGATCGGGATGGCGGCAGCACTCGTGAGGGCGGCGCCGGCCACGGCATAGAAGACGGTCGTGCCGAAGGCACCGGCGAGATCGGAGATCCGCCAGGCGTCCGCTCCGCCGAGAACGAGCCAGCGTCCGAGCGTCAGGCTGGGGACGCCGAGCGAGAGCAGTGCATAGGTGAGAAGCAGGCCGAGGCACGGCAGCGTCCAGATTCGGCCGGGCTTCAGCCGGGGAGCCGTACGCGGCGCCCCACTGCCGACGCGGGCCTGACGTTCACGGCCGCGCAATGCTCGGTCGAGCACCAGCAGGCCGAGACAGCACAGTACCAGCACGCCGGCCAGCATGTTGGCTGCCGGACCGTTATAGCTCGACTGGAACTGGTCGATGATCGCCGTTGCGAAGGTGTCGAAGCGGATCATCGCGAACAGCCCGTATTCGGCCAGCAGGTGCAGGCCGATCAGAAGTGCTCCGCCGGAAACCGGGAGGCGCAGCTGCGGCAGCACGACCTGGGTGAAGACCTGGCGGGGCGAGCGTCCGAGGGAGGTCGCAATCTCTTCCAGCGCCGGGTCGAGCCGGCGGAGCTGCGCTACCACGGGCAAATAGATGAAGGGCGTATAGGCCAGTACGGAGATCAGGGTCGCGCCGGGCAGGCCATGGAGGTGGGGGGCAAAGCTCGCCCAGGCATAGCCTTGGACGAAGGCCGGTACCGCCAGGGGCGCGACGGCAAGCCATGACCAGGCGCGTGCCCCGGGGATCGTCGTCCTCTCGGTGAGCCAGGCGAGCAGGATGCCGAGCGCAGCCGCGGCCGGGACGACGCAGAGCTCGAGCAGCAGCGTGTTCAGCAGGAGTTCGCCGACGCGCGCGCGGAAAACCAGCGCGACGACCGTGTCCGCGCCGGTCTGGATGGTGATCGCGATCAGGAACGCGAGCGGTGCCAGGCAGAGCAGGGCGACAAGCGCGGCTGCAACCGTCACGGCCTCGTTCAGGCGCCCGTGCAGCGGCCGCAGGGCTGGGTGTCTCTGCAGCGACGTGCTGACAGCGGGCTCGGATACCGTGCTCATAAGATTCTCGATTTGCACGGGCAGCGATGGCGGCTCGCTGCCCGGCAGAGGGGCTGTCAGAGCAGCCCGGCCTTGGTCATGAGTTCGGTGACCGCCTTGCTGTCAAGCTTGGACGGTTCGACCTTCGGCGCTTCGAGTTGCGGCAGGGGCACGAGCTTGGGGTTGGATTCCGCGCCCTTGGCGACGGCATACTCGAAGGAATCCCCGATCCTCAGGATGTCCTGGCCACCCTTGCCGGCGACCCATTTCACGAAGGCCTCGGCCTCCGGCTTGTGCTTGCTCGAGGCCAGCACACCGGCGCCGGAGACGCTGACGAAGGCGCCTGGATCCTGGTGCCTGAAATAATGCAGCGCGACATTGCCGCTGTTCTCGGCGGTCTTCGCCTGATCGCCGAAGAAGTAATAGTGGTAGATCACGGCGCCTTCGACTTCGCCCGTATTCACCGCCTTCATCGCGACGCTGTTGCCGCGATAGGGCTTGGAGCCCGCCTTCATCGCCTTGAGCCAGGTCGCGGTCTCCGCCTCGCCCTTGAGGACGAGCATCGCACCCACGATTGCCTGGAAATCGGCGCCGGACGGCGAGGCGCCCCAGCGATCCTTCCAGGCCGGTGAGGCCAGATCCATGATCGACTTCGGCAGCTTGTCCTCGCTCAGCTTCGTCTTGTCATAGGCGAAGACGGTCGAGCGAGCCGCAACGCCGAGCCATTTTCCATTGGCCGGACGCAGCGCGTCGGGGACGAGGTCCAGCGTGGCGGGCGAGAGCGGGGCGAACAGGCCGGCATTGTCGACCAGCACCATCGCGGGCGAGTTCTCGGTGATGAAGACATCGGCCGGGGAGGCCGCGCCTTCCTGGACGATCTGGTTGCCGAGCTCGGTATCGCTGCCCTTGCGGAGCGTCACCTTGATCCCGGTTTCCTTGGTGAAGGCGTCCGACCAGGCTCGCGTCAGGCTCTCATGCTGGGCGTTATAGACGACGATTCCCTCGGGGCTGGGGGCCGGCGCCGCCTGGGCGAGCGCAAAGCTCGAAACCCCGGACGAGAGGATGCCCAGCATCAGGGCGGACGCCAGATGTCGGAAGGAGAAAGCCATGGCGTGTCTCTGGGTTGAAATCTATCGGCGCGACAGTTGATGTCGCGCGAATACGTATTGGCATCAAAAATATCGCTGTCAACGAAGATGACAGTTATTAGAACTCATCTAAACTGAGGTTTGGGAAGGTAAGATAATTTGCCGACAGCTTACTCTCTGTATTAACGACTGTTTGCTGTGCGGGATGTCGTAAGGTTGTCTTACAGAAGACGGTACTTCACGAATCCGTCACCACCATCGCCAGCCGGTTGCGCCTTCAAATCAGCTGGCAGTTTTCCGGCTGCGGCTGGCGAAGTCAGGAAGGTGACGTTCACGCCGGCCGGAAGTGCTACCAGCGACCAGTTACCATCGGCCTTGGGTTCGATCGTTTTCTTCTCGATGATGTAGCGTACGATCACGTCGCGGTTGAGATCGGGCGCCTCCAGCACCACGGTCGTCCTGGTGCCGGGAAAGTTCCCGCCGCCCGAGGCACGGTAATTATTGGTCGCGATGATGAACTCGGCCTGGTCGTCGATCGGCTTGCCAGCATAGGCGAGGTCAACGATGCGGCGAGCGTCGCGCGCGACAAGCGCGCCATTGCCGTCATAGCGCGAGGGCTGGGTCACATCGATCCGGTAGGTCACGCCGTCGATCACATCGAAATTGAAGGGGGGGAAGCCGGGGTCGATCAGCGGCTGCTCCTCGGTCTTGGCCGGGTCGATGCGGTTGAAGATGCCGGCCGAGCGCTCCAGCCACTCGCGCACCTCGGCGCCGGTGATCTTCACCACCTGCACGGAGTTCGGGTACAGGTAGATATCGGCGACGTTCTTGATCGCGATCGGGCCGGCCGGGATATCGGTGTAGAAGCTCGGCCCCGCGCGGCCGCCGGACTTGAAGGGCGCGGCCGCAGAGAGCACGGGCAGCCCCTTCCACTGCGTCTGCGCCATCAGGCCTTCCACATAGGCCGTCTGCGCCTCGGCCACGATCTGGACCGAGGGATCGTCGGCAACCAGCGCGAAATAGCTGTTGATCGGGCTCGCGGTGGAGCCGACCGGCTCGCGCATATAGATCAGCGTCGCCTCGTGATCGGCCTTCACGGTTGCGAGCACCGATTGTTCGGTGGCGGCCTTCGACACGATCTTGCGGTCCGGTGTGCGCTCGAAGATCGGGCGCGGTTCGACCTTGAAGGCGGCAACCTTCCAGCGCCCGTCGCGCTTTTCCAGTTCGAGATCGATCAGTCCGAGATGCGACCCCCAGAAGCCGGGCTGGCAGGCCGGCTTACCGTGCAGAGAGCCCAGCTTGTTGTCGACACCCTCGATGCCGTCAAAGGCCTTGCCGCCCGGGAAAACCAGATGCTGGTGGCCGGTCAGGATCACGTCGATGCCGTCGAGCCTGGCGAGATGCAGTGCCGCATTCTCCTCCATGCCCTTGCGAACGCCGCCTGCGATGCCGGAATGACAGAGCGCGACGACCAGGTCGGGTCCGGCCCTGAGCAGGTCGGGCAGGTGCTTGCGGGCGGCATCGACGATGTCCGTTGCCACCAGCTTGCCGTCGAGATTGCCCTTGTCCCATTGCATGATCTGCGGCGGCACGAAGCCGATCACGCCGATCTTGAGCAGCTGCTTCTGGCCGGCCTCGTCCTCGAAGCTCTGGTCGAGCATGATCCAGGGGTCGATCAGCGGTGTGCCTTCGGGGCGCGTTACATTGGCGCAGACCAGCGGGAATTCCGCCTTGGCGAGGCCGTTCTCGAGGAACGGGAGGCCGTAATTGAACTCGTGATTGCCGAGCGTACCGCAGGCATAGGGCAGGGCGTTCATGGCAGCGAGCATCGGGTGCGTCTCGCCGGGCTTCAGCCCCTTCTTGTAGGCGATGAAGTCCCCGAGCGAAGAGCCCTGCAGGAAGTCGCCATTGTCGAACAGGATGCTGTTCCTGGCTTCCGCCTGCGCCAGCTTGATCAGGCTCGCCGTCTTGGCGAGGCCGACCGTGTCGTCGGCGGCGTMACGAAAATAGTCGTAGGGCACGACATTGACATGGAGATCGGTGGTCTCCAGCACGCGCAGCTTGAGCTTCACGGGGCTCTGCGCAGCGAGGCCGGAAGGCAGCGTCGCTGCGGCGGCCATGGCTGCTCCGGCCTTGAGGGTTTCACGGCGGCTGAATTCGGTTGCGCGTAACATCGGACCCAGCCTCTGGATATCTGTTCTGAATGTCGCGAGGCTAGAGCATGCTGCGAAAAACTGGCAACGGTTATTCGCATAAAGCATGCTCTAAACTATTAGAGTCGACCGCGTTTCCTGCGTTTGGATGATTTCGTCCAAACGCAGCTTGGGCGAGCATCGTGCCGGTCGTATGGCACGCCAAAGATGAGTGGCTGCTTGCAGCTCTCCCGCCTTGCTTGCCTGGACGCGTCGGCCGATGGCAGGCTTCGACAGGAGGCGCCCCGCATGATCCTGATCGGCCAGTATGATTCCCCCTTCGTGCGGCGCGTCGGCATCGCATTGAGGCTGTACGAACTGCCCTTCGAGCATCGGCCATGGTCGGTCTTCGGCGATGCCGAGAAGATCCGGCCCTACAACCCGCTGACGCGCGTGCCGACGCTCGTGCTGGATGACGGTCTCGTGCTGGTCGAAAGCCACGGGATGCTCGACTATCTCGACGGTCTCGTCGCCGCCGAACGCCGTCTGTTCCCGGTCACGGAACCGGCCCGGCACCGGGCGGTGCGCACGGCCGGGCTGGCGATGGGCTTCGCCGAGAAGGCCGTCAGCCTGTTCTACGAGATGAAGCTGCATCGGGAGATGTCGCAGGTCTGGGCCGAGCGCTGCCGCGCCCAGATCCTCGCGACGCTGACCATCCTGGAGGCGGAGCGCAGCCAGCACAGTGCAGGCGGTGCGTTCGCCGGGCGTGTCGGGCACGCCGATATCGCGCTTGCGGTGGCCTGGCGCTTCCTGATGGAGGCCCATCCTAGTATGGCCTCGCCCAGCGACTACCCGACACTTGCCGACGAGGCCGCAAGGTTGGAAGCGCTGCCGGTCTTTCAGGCGATCGCGCAGCCCTTCGTTCCTCCGGCCTGAGCGGCTGCAGCATCATACCGGTTATCGTGTCCAGTCTGATGCTGCAGCGCTTTGTCGTTGCATCGGCTTTTCCGAAAACCGGTATCCACTTTTCAGGCCGATGCCCTACGCAGCGCGGCTGACGCCTTCCATGCGTACCCGGCCATCGGACCCTTCCGTCCATGCCGCGATGCTGCCATCGGGCTGGCGCTTGGCCTTCACCAGGAAGTCATCGCCTGCGATCAGCGGCGCGACGCCGCGGTAATCCAGCCTGATCGGTTCGCCGCCCGACAGCGTCGCGATGATGTTGAGCAGCAGCGTCGCCTGGATCGGCCCATGTACGACGAGGCCGTCATAGCCTTCCTCACCCGTCACATAGGGATAGTCGTAATGGATGCGATGGCTGTTGAAGGTGATGGCGGAGTAGCGGAACAGGAAGACCGGTGAGCTCGCGACCTGCCAGACCAGATCGGCCGGTCGCGGGTCCTCCGGTGCGGGCGCAGGGGAGGCGGGCGCGCCCGGCTTGGCGGCTTCGCGGTAGACGATGTTGTGGCGCTCGCGAAGCGCGACGCCGCGTGGCGTAATAAGCTCGTGGTCGACGGCGACGAAGCAGAGCGGCCCCGTGCGACCCTGCTTGTAGGAGATGTCGCCGATCACCGAGCGGCGCGTGACCTCGTCGCCCGTCTGCAGCGGCGCAAGGGTCTCGATCGTTCCGCCAGCCCACATCCGGCGCGGTAGCGGCACGGGCGGCAGGAATTCGCCCTTGGCGGCATGGCCGTCAGTGCCGATCGCGCCCATCGGGGCGATCGGCTGGGCCAGGCACCAGTGCAGGGCAAGGGGCGCCTCACCCTCGGCATAGGGCGCCAGGTGCGGCGCGAAGGTCGCCTCGAAGCTCCGCACCAGACGCGGTGTGACGAGGTCGGCGGCTGCTTCAGTCCTGCCGGTCCAGCGCTTGAGGGCGTCAAGATCGATGCTCATCTCAGTAGGACCTCGGCATGCCCAACACATGTTCGGCGAGATAGGACAGGATCAGGTTCGTCGAGATCGGCGCGACCTGGTAGAGCCGTGTCTCCCTGAACTTGCGTTCGATGTCGTATTCCTCGGCAAAGCCGAAGCCGCCATGCGTCTGCACGCAGGCATTGGCCGCCTCGAACGAGGCGTCGGCCGCCAGCATCTTCGCCATATTGGCTTCGGCGCCGCAATCCTTGCCCTGCTCGTAGAGCCGCACCGCCTCGCGCACCATCAGCTCGGCGGCGCGCATGTTGGCGTAGGCCTTCGCGATCGGGAACTGGACACCCTGGTTCTGGCCGATCGGGCGCCCGAAGACCTGCCGATCCCTGGCATAGTTCGAGGCTTTCTCGATGAACCATTTCGCGTCGCCGACGCATTCGGCGGCGATCAGGATGCGCTCGGCATTCATGCCGGACAGGATGTAGCGAAAGCCCTTGCCCTCCTCGCCGATCAGGTTTTCGGCGGGCACGCGGACATTGTCGAAGAACACCTCTGTGGTGGCATGGTTCATCATCGTGCGGATCGGCCGGATGGTGAGGCCGGCTTTCAGCGCTTCGCGCATGTCGAGGATGAAGACCGAGAGCCCATCGGTGCGCTTGGCGACCTGCTCGCGCGGTGTCGTGCGCGCCAGAAGCAGCATCAGGTCGGACTGCGCGGCCCGGCTCGTCCAGATCTTCTGCCCGTTGACGACATAATGGTCGCCCTCGCGCCGGGCGAAGGTGCGCAGCGATGTGGTGTCGGTGCCGCTCGTCGGCTCGGTGACGCCGAAGGCCTGCAGCCGCAGGGCGCCGGACGCGATCCTGGGGAGATAGCTGCGTTTCTGCTCGGCCGAACCATGCCGGAGCAGCGTGCCCATGATGTACATCTGGGCGTGGCAGGCCCCGCCATTGCAGCCCTGCCGCTGGATTTCCTCCATGATCACGGTCGCGGCCGAGAGTGGCAGGCCGGCCCCGCCATACTCCTCCGGGATCAGCGCTGAGAGGAAGCCGCTTTCGGTCAGCGCGGTGACGAACGCGGCGGGATAGGCCATCTCGCGGTCGAGCTTGCGCCAGTATTCGCCGGGGAAATCGGCACAGAGTTTTGCGACGGCGTCGCGGATCTCGGTATGATCGAGGTCTTGCATGGCGTGTTGCTTGTCTCAGGCGGATTGAGCGGTGGCCGTCACGGCGAATTCGGCACGCAGAGCGGCTTCATGCTCGCCGAGCTCCGGCACGCGCCGCATCTCCGCCCGTTTGCCGTCGACGATGGCGGGAGGGGCCAGGACCTCGATCGGACCCGCCGGCGTCTCGACGGTCAGCGTCGTCGCGGCCGGGTGGGTGATCAGGTCGCCGACGTTCGAGACCGTGCCATAGGCGATTGCGGCCTGATCGAGCGCGGCGGTGACGGCCGCAAAGGGCCTTGCGATCAGGATCGCCTGGATCGCGGCATCGAGCGCGGCCCGTTCCCGGACGCGGAGCACATTGCTGGCGAAGCGCGGGTCGTCGGCCAGGGCCTCGTCCTGAAGCACCTCGCGCGCCAGGACCTGCCATTCGCGCTCGCTCTGCACTGCCAGAAGCACATTGCCGTCGGCGAGCTCGAAGACGCCATAGGGTGCGATCGAGGGATGGGCGAGGCCGAGGCGGGGCGGCTCGATGCCGCCATAGCGCCGGGTCAGATAGGGCACGTTCATCAGGTCGGCGATGGTGTCGAACAGCGAGAGCGCAATCTGCGAGCCTTCGCCGGTGCGGGCACGCCGGAGCAGGGCCTCGAGAATCGCCGCATAGGCGGCATTCCCGGTGGCGATATCGGCGATGGAGACGCCGATCCGCGTCGGCCCCGAGCTTTCGTTGCCGGTGATCGAGGACAAGCCGGCCTCCGCCTGGATCAGCAGGTCATAGGCCTTGCGCGTGTAATGCGGCGTGCCGGGCGCATAGCCCGAGACATCGCAGGTGATCAGGCGCGGATGGCGCTTGCGCAGCTCGGCGCTGCCGATGCCGAGGCGGCCGGTCGCGCCGGGAGCGAGGTTCTGAATGAAGACATCGGCCTTGGCCAGCATCGCCTCGACCATGGCGAGGTCGTCGGGCTGCTTCAGGTCGACGCGACAGGATTCCTTGCCCCGGTTGATCCAGACGAAATAGGAGGACAGGCCATTGGCGTAGTCGTCATAGCCGCGCGAGAAGTCGCCCTCCGCCCGTTCGAGCTTGATGACGCGCGCGCCGGCATCGGCCAGCCGGCAGGTCGCTACCGGCACGGCGACGGCCTGTTCCAGCGCCACAACCAGGATTCCTTCGAGAGCATTCGTCATCACGTTGAGCCAGTTGGTCTTGTCCTGCGGGCGAAACGGACCTTTCGAGCCACGCAAGTCAAATAGAGTTTTGCGATGGCATCCATAGCGCGGCGAACCGAGCGCGTCCGGCGGACGGACTATAGAAAATCGCTATGGCCTTCATCGCTTTATTCTTCTTGTCGGCCTCTTTCGCCTATGAGCCCCTTTCGGCCCCGGGAGACGCGCCGCCGCAAGAGCGCGCCCCAGTGCAATGAGGGAGATGCACCATGGTGAGGATGAAATGGGCGGCGGCGCTTGCCGCTGCTGCGATGCTGGGCGCGCCGGCGCTGGCGCAGGACAAGCCGAAGGAGCTCGTGGTCGGCATCGCGACCTTCCTCTCCGGCCCGGCCTCCGTCTTCGGTGTGCCGGGCAAGAACGCGGCCGATCTCTTGATCGAGGAGCTCAACGCCAAGGGCGGCGTTCTCGGCGTGCCGGTGAAGCCGGTCTATGTCGACGAGGGCGCCGGCACGAACCAGCTGCTCTCGGAATACCGCCGCGTCGTGCAGGAACAGGGCGCGCAGGTGATGTTCGGCGCGATTTCGAGCGGCAGCTGCAATGCGCTCGCTCCCGTTGCGGAGGACCTCAAGGTCGTCAACGTGATGTGGGATTGCGGCACGCAGACCATCTTCGAGGAGGGCAAGTGGAAATACTCGGTGCGCACGCAGGCTCATGCCGGCGCCGAAATGATGTCGACCCTGCTCTACCTGATGAAGGCCAAGCCGGACTTCAAGACGATTGCGGTGGTCAACCAGGACTATGCCTGGGGGCGCGAATCCTGGGCCCTGTTCCAGGCTGGCCTTAAGGCGCTGAAACCCGATGTGAAGGTCGTTGCCGAACTCTTCCCGAAATTCGGGGCTCCCGACTTCTCAACCGAGATCACGCGCCTCTCCGCCCTGCGGCCCGATGTCGTGCTCTCGACCTCCTGGGGCGGCGATCTCGACACCTTCGTCCAGCAGGCGGCGGCGCGCGGCCTGCTCAAGCAGTCGACCTTCGTGCTGCCGCTCGCGGAGAGCTCGCTGGAGCGCCTCGGCAATGTCCTGCCCGAGGGCGTGATCATCGGCGGGCGCGGCGACCATTACTGGCTGCACCCCAAGCACAAGAACTCGCCGGAGATGCTGTCCTTCGTGAAGAAGTACAAGGACAAGACCGGTGTCTACCCGATCTATCCGACCTTCCACATGGCGCAGGCCGTGATCGGGCTCGCTAAGGCCTATGAGAAGGCAGGCCAGGCCGCGGGCGGAAAATGGCCGAGCAAGGAGCAGGTGATCGCGGCCTTCGAAGGGCTCGAGTTCAAGAGCCTGACCGGGACGATCTCGATCCGTTCGGACCATCAGGGGCTCGAGGACCAGTTGCTCGGCACTACCAAGCGCGTGCCGGACTATCCCTTCGCCGTCTACGACAAGATGGCGCTCTATCCCGGCAAACTGGTGACGACGCCGCTCGGCGAGAAGTCGCTGGAATGGTTCGCCAAGGTCAAGCCGGAGCTGGTGACCGACAAGTCGATCGAGACCTTCGATTACGCGAAGTGAGGCGAATGGCGGGCTGTCCCTGTTCGAGCCGGATCAGCCCGTTCACCCCCTCCAAACTGCTGCCGTCACTCCGGGCGGGCCGGAACCATCGTCGATCACTGACCCCGCGATGGATGCCGGCCTTAGCGCTTCGCCGCAGCCGGGATGACGCTTCAACCCTGTGGCGCAAGGACGAAAAGCCGGTTCATGCCTCCTGAAATGCTTTTTCTCGCGGCGCTCGACGGCCTCGCCTATGGCTCGCTGATCTTCCTGGTCGCGGTCGGGCTGTCGCTGATCTTCGGCGTGCTCGGCGTGCTCAACGTGGCGCATGGCAGCTTCTATGCGATCGGCGCCTATGTCGCGGCCGCCGGCGTGCTGGCGATGACAGGCATGGGCTTGCCGGCCTGGCTGGCCTTTCCCTTCTTCATCGTCGCAGCCGTGCTGGTTGGCGTCGTCGTCGGCGGGCTGGTCGAGACCCTGCTGCTGCGGCGGATCTACGGCAAGGAGGAGGTGCTGCAGCTCCTCGTCACCTTCGCCGTCTTCATGATCCTCGAGGATGCGCAGAAGGTCGTCTTCGGGGTGCAGCCCTATTTCGCCAATGCGCCGATGAACTGGCTCGGCACCATTGAGGTCTTTGGCATCTTCTACACCCAGTACCAGCTCATCCTGATCCCGGTCGTGGCGCTTCTCGTGCTGGTGGGCTTGCGCCTCTTCCTGCGCCGCACCGCCTTCGGCCGTGCCATCGTGGCCGTGACGCAGGATCGCGAAGCGGCAACCGCGATGGGGATCGACGCGACGCGGGTCTACCTGATCACCTTCATCATCGGGGCCTCGCTTGCCGCGCTTGGCGGCGCGCTCTCCTCGGCCACGACCTCGCTCACCCCCGGCATCGGCTCGGGCATGATCGTGCTTTCCTTCGCGGTCGCGGCCACCGCCGGGCTCGGCCGCATCGAGGGCGCGGCGGTCGCGGCCCTGCTGATCGGGCTCGGCCGCTCGGTCGCCGTCTATTTCGCGCCCGAATTCGACGTGCTGATCCCCTATCTGATCATGGTCGCGGTGCTGCTGATCAAGCCCGAGGGCCTGTTCACCACCGTACAGACGAGGAAGGTGTGATGGCCCGCCAGCTCATCATCGGCGCGGGCCTGCTCGCTGCGCTCATCATCTTCCCGCTGCTCTCGCCCTGGTCGACGGTCATCCTGACCGTCGCGCTGTGCGAGGGGTTGGCGGCGCTCGGCATCCTCGTGCTGCTGCGGGCCGGGCAGGTCTCCTTCGGCCATGGGCTCTATTTCGCCTTCAGCGCCTATGTCGTCGCCTTCATGGCGGCGGCCCGCTTCGGCCATGAGGTGCTGATCCTCGTGCCGGTCGCAACCGCGGCCTCCGGGCTGCTTGCGGCCCTGGTCGGGCTCTTCGTCGTGCGCTACCGGGCGATCTTCTTCGGCATGCTGAACCTTGCCATCTCGATGGTGTTCTTCTCGCTGCTGGAGAAGCTGTTCTCGATCACGGGCGGTGCCGACGGCAAGCGCGTCCCGCGCCCCACGCTCGCCGGCATCAGCCTCGAGCGCGGCGAGTTCGAGCTCTGGATCTTCTACATCACGCTGGGCCTGGCGGTTCTCGCAGCGCTCGGCGTCGCGCGCTATCTCCTTTCGCCCGGCGGCAAGGCACTGGAGGCGATCAAGTCGAACGAGACGCGGCTCGAATATCTCGGCGTCTCCAGCCGCAAGGTGCTCTTCGGCGCCTATGTGCTGTCGGGCCTGCTGGCCGGCCTCGGCGGGGCGGTCATCGCGCTCGTCTCCGGCCATGTCACGCCGGAACTGGCCTATTGGGTCCGTTCGGGCGAGTTCGTTTTCATCGCCATCCTGGGCGGGGTAGGCGGCGTCGTCGGCCCCTTCCTCGGGGCGTTGATGTTCCAGATCATCCGGGGCTATGCGGCGGTCTACGCGCCCGAGACCTGGCATGCGGTGCTCGGCGTGATGCTTCTCGTCATCATCTTCTTCGCGCCGAACGGGCTCTATGGCCTGATGACGGGCCGCAAGCCGGCGGGGACGGGCCAATGAGCGCACTCATCCTCGAAGCCCGGGACCTCGAGCTGCGCTTCGGCGGCGTGCGGGCCGCGAATGGCGCGAGCCTCAAGGTCCACGCCAATGAGCGCATCGCGATCATCGGACCCAACGGCGCCGGCAAGACCACCTTCATCAATCTCTGCACCGGCTATCTCAAGCCGCAGGCGGGGCGGGTGTTCTTCGCGGGAAGCGACATCACGGCGCTCTCGCCGCGCGCCATCACCCGGCTCGGCGTCGGTCGTTCCTTCCAGATCCCGCAGCTCTTCCTCGAGAACACGGTGATCGAGAACCTCTTGCTGGCGCTCAGCGCCCGGGAGGGGACATGGTCGCCCTTCCTCAGGCTCGACCGTCATCCGAAGACCGAGGAGATGTGGGCGCTGCTCGACATCGTCGGGTTGAAGGAGGCCGGCCGCCGCATCGTGCGCGAGCTGCCGGAGGGCATGCGCAAGCTCATCGACATCGCGGTCGCGCTCGCGCTCGAACCGAAGCTGATCTTCATGGACGAGCCGACCAGCGGCGTTTCCAGCCATGAGAAGTTCCAGGTGATGGATACGCTCACCCGTGCGCTCGATGCCCGCGCCACTACCGCCATCTTCGTCGAGCACGACATGGATGTGGTCGCGCGCTACGCCAGCCGCGTCGCCGTCTGGGCCGGTGGGCGCATTGCCCATGAGGGCACGCCCGACGAGATCCTGAACCATCCCGAGGTCCGCGAGACCGTCATCGGCGTGGGAGTCTGATCATGCTGGAGATCACGGGCCTGACTGCCGAGATCGAGGGCGTGCAGGTGCTGCGCAAGGTCGATCTGTCCCTGGCCGAGGGCGCGACGGTGGCGCTGATCGGCCGCAATGGCGCGGGCAAGACCAGCCTGCTGCGTGCCATCATGGGCTTCATGAAGGTGACTGCCGGGGAGATCTCCTTCGCCGGCAGGCCGTTGCTGCATGTCAAGCCGCATGAGCGCCCGCGCCTTGGCATCGGCTACGCCCCGGAAGACCGCCGCCTGTTCTCGACCTTCACCATCGAGGAGAATATCCGCCTGCCGGCCGAGGTGATGAAGGTGCGCGAGGCCGAGATCGCCAGGCGCCTGGAAGGCGTCTACCAGGTGCTGCCGGAACTCGCCGATCTGCGCCACCGGCCGGCCGCCGGCCTCTCCGGCGGGCAGGGCAAGATGGCTGCGCTGGCGCGCGCACTGATGGTCGGCACGCGCATCATTCTGCTGGATGAGCCGTTCCAGGGGCTCGCCCCCGTGCTCGCCAATCGTTATGCCGCTGCCTTGCGCGCCTTGCGCGACAGCCATCCCGACATCGCCTTGCTCATCACCGAATCCAATCCCAGCCTGCTCCGGACCTTCGCCGAGCGCAGCTATGCGATCGAGCGCGGCGAGGTGACCGAGATTGCCGGCGGTCTGGCGGCGAGTTCGCTGGAAGCGGCAGGCCTGCACTGACTTCGGAAGGACACCCTATGACGCAGCATTTCATCAATGGCCGCCATGTCGACGGCCGGACAGGCGAAACCATGGCGGTGCTCGCGCCCGCGACCGGTGAGGAATTCACCCGCATCGCCTGCGGCACGGCCGAGGATATCGACGATGCGGTGAAGGCGGCGCAAGCCGCCTATGAGGGCGCCTGGGGCAAGCTGACGGCGGCAGAGCGGGGCCGGCTGATTGCGAAGCTCGCGCTCAAGGTGCAGGACCATTTCGACGAACTGGCCAGGATCGAGGCGTAGGATACCGGCAAGCCGATGGCGCAGGCCAGGGCCGATATCGAGGCGACGGCGCGCTATTTCGAATTCTATGGCGGCGCGGCGGACAAGGTGCATGGCCATGTCATCCCCTTCATGAACGGGTACAGCGTCAGCGTCGTGCACGAGCCGCACGGCGTCACCGGCCATATCCTGCCCTGGAACTATCCGGCGCAGATGTTCGGCCGCTCGCTGACGGCGTCGCTCGCCATGGGCAATGCGGTGGTGCTCAAGCCCGCGGAGGAGGCCTGCCAGACGGCGCTCAGGCTGGCCGTTCTCGCTTCCGAGGTCGGCTTTCCCGATGGCGCGATCAATATCGTCACCGGGCGCGGCCATGAGGCGGGCGCCGCACTCTCGGCCCATCCCGGCATCGGCTTCATGTCGTTCACCGGCTCGCCCGAGGTCGGCAAGATGGTGCAGAAGGCCTGCGCCGAGAACCTGATCGGCTGCACGCTGGAACTCGGCGGCAAATCCCCGCAGATCGTCTTCGACGATGCCGATTTCGACGCGGCGGTTCCGATCGTCTGCAAGGCCATCGTGCAGAACACCGGGCAGACCTGCTCCGCCGGCAGCCGCGTGCTGGTCCAGAAAAACGTCTATGACGCGTTCGTCGGCGCCGTCGCCAGGCAGTTCTCCATGCTGCGGGCCGGCACGCCGGAAATGGATCTCGATTGCGGGCCGGTGATCAACGCCAGGCAGCAGGGCCGGGTGCAGAGCTTCATTGACCAGGCCCGCGAGCAGGGCATCCCGGTCCTCGCCGAGGGGCAGATCGCGCAGGGCGTGCCGAATGGCGGCTTCTACGTCACGCCGACCCTGTTCGGTCCGGTGCCGCGGGGCAACCGCCTGGAGCAGGAGGAGGTCTTCGGGCCGGTGCTCTCGGCGTCCCCGTTCGAGGACGAGAGCGACGCCATCCGGCTTGCCAATTCGACCGCCTATGGACTCGTGGCCGGCATCTGGACCGGCAATGGCGGACGCCAGCAGCGTGTCGCCAAGAGCGTCCGCGCCGGGCAGGTCTTCATCAACGGCTATGGCGCCGGCGGCGGCATCGAGCTGCCCTTCGGCGGCACAGGCAAGAGCGGCCATGGCCGCGAGAAGGGCTTCATGGCGCTGGAAGAGTTCGCGGTGACCAAGACGATCGTCCACAAGCACGGCTGACTCTTTCACGGTGAAGCGCCGGGACCTCGCCGGAAAATCCTTTCCGATAGTTATCTGGAGGGGAATCCCGCCCTTCCTTCTCCCCTTGCGGGAGAAGGTGGCCCGAAGGGCCGGATGAGGGGTCGCGGTGCCCTTGCCGGTTATCGCCCCGCAAGCCTCAAACCTTCCAACGTCGCGCGACCCCTCACCCCAACCCTCTCCCCCAAGGGGAGAGGGGGCACGTCGCGCTGAATCCCGCGTCGGTCGGCACGGCCGCATTCGGGCCGCTCTACGATCATGCCGGGTTCGCGGCGCTGGCAGTGGTCGCTGCCGCCTTGATGCTCGCGGCCACGCTTGCGGCTGCGCTGGCGCGGCGCACGCCGACGCCCCCCAAGGCATGAGCCTCGAGGCGGATGCCTACATCAGGATCACATGGCGGATCGTGCGGCCTTCGGCCAGCGCGTCAAAACCCTCGTTGATCTCGTCGAGCCCGCTCGTGCTGGTCAGCAGCTTGTCGACCGGCAGCTTGCCGCGCAGGTAGAGGTCGATGAAGCGCGGGATGTCGCGGCCGGGAATGCAGCTCCCGACATAGGAGCCCTTCAGGGTCCGCTCCTCGCCGACCAGCTTGACCGGAGCGAGCGCGAGCGTGTGCGCCGGGTTGGCAAGGCCGGCCGTGGTCGTCGTGCCGCCGCGCCTGGTGATCTGATAGGCGAACTCGAGTGCCTTGACCGAGCCTGCCATCTCCAGACCGTGGTCGACGCCGCCTTTGGTCGCCGCGCGGATCGCCTCGACGACGCCGGGATCGCCGGCATTGAAGGTGTCGGTAGCGCCCAACTCGCGGGCGATCCGGAGCTTGTCCTCGGAGAGATCGACCGCGATCACGCGGGCGGCGCCGCAGGCGACAGCGCCGAGCAGCGCGCTCAGCCCGACGCCGCCGAGGCCGACGACGGCGACGCTCTCGCCGGCGCGGACCTTTGCCGTGTTCACCGCGGCGCCAACCCCGGTCAGCACCGCGCAACCGAACAGCGCCGCGATCTCGTGCGGGATATCGGCCTCGATCTTCACCAGCGAGTAGCGCGAGATCACCGCATGCTCGGCAAAGGCCGAGACGCCGACATGGTGGTTCACCGCCCGGCCATTGGCCGAGAGCCTGCGCCCGCCGCCGAGCAGCTCGCCTGCGCCATTGGCCGCGTTGCCGGGCTCGCACAGGGCAGGGCGACCCTCGCTGCACGGCGCGCAATGGCCGCAGGAGGGGACGAAAACCATGATGACGCGGTCGCCCTTCTTGAGGTCGTTCACGCCGGGGCCGGGCTCGACGACCTCGCCGGCCGCCTCATGGCCGAGCACCATCGGCACCGGGCGGGGCCGGTTGCCGTCGATCACCGAGAGGTCGGAATGGCAGAGTCCGGCGGCCCGCACGCGGACCAGGACCTCGCCCGGACCGGGCGGAGCGAGCTCGACCTCTTCGATCGCAAGCGGCCTGGAGCGCGCATAGGGCGCGGCGACGGGGCTGGCATTCAGGACGGCGGCGCGGATCTTCACGGGCGTTTCCTTGGGCAGGCTGAGTTCTATGGCCGGTGCGAAGGTCGGGCGCGATGCGAGCCCTGTCAAAGAGGAAATCGCGATCAGCCGTATAAGGCCGGGCGATCACCGTCCTCACCGAGCGTCGCCGTCCAGGTTTCGTCGGCCACCAGCCCGCGCAGGATCTCCCAGGAAAGCTGGCCGATGGCGCGCGCCGCAGCCGGCATCGGGCGCTCGGTCGAGTAGGCGAGATAGACCTTACGATGGAGTGCGGGCCGGTCGATCCCCCAGGTCTGGAAGATGCCGGCCCTGGCCTGCGCGCTGACGGCCATGCGGGGCAGGATGCCGTAGCCCAGCCCACGCTCCGCCAGCCGCTTGATCTGCGAGTAGGATTCGATCTCAATCGCCGGGTTGATGGCGGCGTGGACGCCAAGCGCGGCCTCGTCGATCTGGTCGCGCAACCCGTGCCCCTGGCCAGGCAGGATCAGATCGAGTTTGGCCGCCTCGGTCAGGCTGACGGTGCCCCCGGCCGGCGCCGCGACAGCATTCAGCGAAGGCGCTCCGAACAGGCAGAGCTCCTCGGTCAGGACATGGTGGATGCCGAGGCCCTTGGGGTCGGAGGTCGAGTAGATCACCGCGAGATCGACCTCGCCGCGGCGCAGCCAGTCGAGCACGAAGCCGCTCATCGCCTCGGCGATACGGATGCGCACCGCGGGGTAGCGGTCCCGCGCCGCCTCGATCAGCGGCACGCTGAACTGTTCGCTGACGGTGCCTGGCAGGCCGATGCGGACCTCGCCGCCGGGCGCGGCCGATACGCCGCGCACGGAGTCGCGCAGTTCGGCGAATTCGGCGAGGATGGAGCGAGCCCGCGCGAGCAGGCGCTCGCCTGCTTCGGTCGGGATGACGCCGCGCGTGCCGCGATGCAGGAGCGGCACGCCGAGCTCATCCTCCATATGGCGCAGATGCTGGCTGAGCGCCGGCTGGGCGACGCGCAGCTTGGTCGCAGCCTTCGAGAACGAGCCCTGTTCGACGATCGCGGTGAAATAGCGGAGCTGGCGCAGATCCATCGCGGCTTCATCTCTCCCGGCGGCCCATGAATGATCGCCGCATGGTGGTAGCGTCCGCGGCGTGCGAAGGCCAGAGACCCCCGGCACGGCGATGCAACGGCTGAACGGCAACGCGCTGCGGGGCGCAGCGAAACGACGTGAAATCAGCGTCGTGTCGCGCCCTCTCTGAAACACTCTTGCCGGGGGCGCCCAAGCTTTCGGTTATGCGCGCCAGAGCGAAGGCTTATTGGCCGTCACGCAACGGCACGTGCATCCTCGCAGGTGGCGTGAGGACGGGAGGCCCTGTTCAAGGAGCGCCTCATCCTGAACGCCCAGCAGCAGCAACCGGCGCAAGACGCCGGATGGTCACGTTCAGGAGGAATGCCATGTCCAGGGATCTGATCTTGCCGAGCCGTGCCAGCCGTCGCGGCTTCCTCAGCGGCGCTGTCGCGCTTGCGGCGGGGGCGACCATGCCGATCGGCGCCACGTCCTTCGCCAAGGCGCCGCTCTCCAACAATCAGGCGCCCTATTTCTACCGCTTCATGCTCGGCCCTTCCGAGGTGACGGTCATCTCCGACGGGCCGCTGCCGCTCGGGGACCCCGGCACGAATTTCGTCGGCGTCGCCAAGGACGAGGTCTACAGGATGCTGGAGACGAACTTCCTGCCGAAGGACAATGTCGGCCTCGAGCAGAACGTTCCGGTGGTGAATTTTGGCGATCGGCTGGTGATGTTCGACACCGGCATGGGCTTTTCGAAGGCCTTCGGCCCGACGACCGGGCGCCTGCAGAAGAGCCTGCAGGAGGCCGGCATCAAGCCCGGGGATATCGACGCCATCGTCTGCAGCCATGCCCATATCGACCATATCGGCGGCATCTGCACGGCGGACGGCAAGGCCAATTTCCCCAATGCGCAGATCTATATCAGCCAGATCGATTTCGATTTCTGGACGGATGAAAGCAAGCTCGGCTCGCCTCTCAAGGCCTTCGTCGAACACGCGCGCGCCAATCTTCTGCCGGTGCGCGACCGCATCGTCTTCTTCCGGGATGGTCAGGAATTCCTGCCGGGCATCCAGGCGATCGCGGCGCCGGGCCACACCGCCGGCCATCACATCTTCATGGTGTCCTCGGGCGGAAAGACCTTCGCATTCCTTGGCGATCTGACCCACCACGCGGTGCTGCTGCTCGAGAAGCCGCTGATGGAATTCGCCTATGACAGCGACCCCAAACAGGCCGCACAGTCGCGCGTGAAGCTGCTCGGCATGCTGGCGGCCAACAAGACACCCGTAATGTCCTATCACTTTGCCTGGCCGGGTTTCGGTAATCTGGCCAAGGCGGGCGATGGCTACCGTTATTTTGCCGCACCTATGGACATGCTGCGTGGGTGAGTGAGCTGCGCTGCGGTGCTCCTCCCCCTGCGGCGCCTCACCGGGGCCGGGGTCTGCACGAATGCTTCGGCCTTCGCGCAGGCTCCGGCCTTCCCTTGCCGGGCCTTTCAGTCTCGCAGGGGGCGGGGCACCGTCACCGGGCGTGCCTCGCGGGCCTGGGCGGCAAGGCGCATCGGTGCATTGACCGCGCCAAAACCGGAATAGCCGCTGCGACGCTCGACGATCTCGAAGAAGAAGCGCTGGGCGAAGACGTGACTGTAGACCTGCAGGAACTCGGCCTCGCCGTCGCGGTCGTAGAGGATGTGGTGCTCGCGCAGCCGGTCGATGACGTCGGGCTCCAGTCCGTGCCGGGCCTCCAGGTCGTCGTAATAGTTCGCGGGGATGTCGAGGAAGGACAGCCCTGCCGCGCGCATCGCCGTGACGGCGGCAAAGATGTCGGGTGCGCTGAAGGCGATATGTTGCACTCCGGAGCCGAAATGCTCGGAGACGAAGCGTGAGGAGAGCGTCCGTGTCGCCTGCGAACCGTTGAGCACGAAGCGGACGGCACCGTCTCTGCTGATGATCGGCCGGCTCGCGACCAGTCCGGCGGGATCGGCGACATCGGTCTGCTGGATGCGCTCCAGTTCGAAGAGCGAGGTATAGAACAGCAGCCAGGACAGCATCTCCTCGTAGTCCATCGACTGCGAGATATGGTCGACGCTGTCCAGGAGGGCAGGCGAGGGCGCGCGCTCATCTGCCGTTGCGATGAACTCCTTCTCCCAGACATGGCCGAGCTCGCCCTTGGGCTGGGTGAAGTAGATCAGCGCGCCGCCGACTCCACGGATCGCCGGAATATGCATCTCGCCCGGCGCGATCGGTTGCTCGAAGGCCGCGATTTTGAGCTGCTTCGCCCGCGCCATGGCCTGCGCCACATCCGCTACCCGCAGCCCGATCGCGCAGACGCCGGGCCCGTGCATGATCGCATGCGACTGGGCAAAGCCGTCCTTCTCGGTGTTGAGCACGAGATTGATGCCGCCCTGGCTCCAGCGCGTCACCGCCTTGCTGACATGGTGCCCGGTCTGCCGGAAGCCGAGCGCGGTGAAGAGTTCCGCCAGGCTGTGGGCCGTCTCCTCGTCGAGCGCGAACTCGATGAACTCGACGGCAAGGCAGGGCGCGCGCGGTGGCAGCTCCGGCGCGACCTGGTCGGCGAGCTGGATCAGCGAGCGCACGCCGTCGGTCGCGAGCCGCCGGGCCGAGCCGGCGCGAAACTGGTCGTTGAAGACCTCGAGTGAGAGCGGCCCGGAATAGCCCGTCGCCTCGACGGCCCTGACGAAATTCGCCACCGGCAGATCGCCCTGTCCGGGGAAGCAGCGGAAATGCCGGCTCCAGCTCAGCACATCCATGTCCAGCGCGGGCGCATCGGCGAGCTGGACGAGGAAGATGCGGTCTCCGGGGATCGTCGTGATCGGCCCCAGGGGCGAGCGCCGCGCAAGCGTGTGGAACGAGTCGAGGATCAGGCCGATGCGCGGATGGTCGGCCCGGCGCACGATCTCCCAGGCGTCGCGGTAGTCGTTGATATGCCGGCCCCAGGCCAGCGCCTCGAACCCGACCTTGACGCCATGTTTCTCCGCCAGGGCTCCGAGCTCTCGCAGATCGGCCGCTGCACGGTCGATGCCGGCCTCGGCCTGCGGCGAGACATTGGAGCAGATCAGCATCAGCTCGGCGCCGAGCTCGTTCATGATCGCGAATTTGCGCTCGGCCCGGGCGAAGGCGCGGGCGCGCTGCGGCTCCGGCATGCCCTCGAAATCGCGGAAGGGCTGGAAGGCGGCGATGCCCAGGCCGAGATCGGCGATCATCCGGCCGACATCGCGCGGGCTGCCGTCGAAGGTCAGGAAGTCATTCTCGAAGACCTCAACCGCATCGAACCCGGCGCCGGCGATGGCTTGCAGCTTCTCGGCAAGATCGCCGCTGAGCGAGACGGTGGCGATCGAGGTCGGTTTCATGCTGCACCTGTCCCGGACAAGACCCGCAGCGGAGCGGGCTTGACGGTTGCCCCGGTTCGGGCTGCCTCTGCAACGGCCTCGACGACCGCCAGCGTGCGGGCGGCATCGGCTGCGCCGGTCAGCGGCGCTTCGCTGCCGCGGATGACGGCGCAGAAGTGCCTGAGTTGTTCGGCCAGCGGTTCGACAGGCTCGACGCCACGGCTCTCGTGCTGGAGCGGCTCCCACCAGCCGGCCTTGTCCCGGTAGTGCCAGAAATCGAGCTTCGGCAAGGCCAGCGAGCCTTCGCTGCCGGCGATCAGGTAACAATGGCCCTCGCGCTGCGGATAGGCCTTGTTCTCGCCCGAACTGAGCTCCCAGCTCCAGGGCGAGGGCGTTACGTCCGAGACGGTCGCGGTCCCGAGTGCACCATTGCTGAAGCGGAAGATCAGGGCGGCGCTGTCCTCGACGGCAAAGCCGCGTGTCGCGTTGGAGGTGATGGCCTGCACGCTGTCGATCTCGCCGCAGATGAAGCGGAGATTGTCGATATCGTGGATCAGGTTGATCAGCACCGGCCCGCCGCCCGGTTCGCGCCGCCAGGCGACGTCGAAATAGTCGTCCGGCTTCTTGATCAGGAACAGCGCATTGACGGCGACCAGCCGGCCGATGCCGCCTTCGCCGACGATCCTTCGCGCCGCCTTGACGATCGGGTTGTGGCGGCGGTGATGGCCGGCAAGCACGGCGACGCCCGTGCGCGCCTGGGCATCGACGAGCTGTTGCGCCGCAGCGACGCTCTCGGCGAGCGGCTTCTCGACCAGCACCGGCACGCCGGCCTCGAGGCAGTCGATCGCGCCCGGGACATGCAGCGCATTGGGCGTCGCGATGATGGCGCCGTCCGGCTTCATCGCTGCCAGCATCTCCTGCTGCGACGGGAACCAGCGCAGATTCCGCTCGGCCGCGATGGCCTTTGCCGCCTCGGTCGGGTCGCAGATGGCGGCCAGTGCGCAATCCGGCGAGGCCTCGATGCGCAGGAGATGGGCGCGGCCGATCAGGCCGGCGCCGACGAGCGCGATCTGGAGAGGTTTGCTCATGCGGCCTCCGTCATTGCGCCGCCGAGGAAGAGCTGGCCGACGCGCGGATCGGCGAGGATATCGGCAGCCGGTCCCTGTATCCTGGTCTGGCCCAGCTCCAGCACAAGCCCCTCATCGGAGATCTCCAGCGCCGAGCGGGCATTCTGCTCGACCATCAGGATGGTGACGCCGCGCGTGCGCAGATTCTGCAGAATGCCGAAAGTCTCCTGCACCATCATCGGCGACAGCCCGATCGAGGGCTCGTCGATCAGCACGAGCTTGGGGTCGAGCAGCAATCCGCGCACGATCTCGAGCTGTTTCTGCTCGCCGCCCGAGAGGGTGGACGCCTGCTGGTCGGCCTTGCGGCGCAGCGCCGGAAAGCGATCGAGCGCGGCTTCCAGCCGCTTCGGCATATCGGTGATGCGCGAGCCCGCCGCGACTGCGCCGAGCTCGATATTATGGCGCACGGAGAGCTCGGGGAAGATGTTGCGCCCCTGCGGCACATAGCAGATGCCGGCCTCCAGGAGCTTGCGCTGGTTCCAGTGGGTGATTTCGGTGCCGTCCAGCCGGATATGGCCCTCGCGGACCTTGAGCAGGCCGAAGATCGCCTTGAAGACGGTCGACTTGCCGGCGCCGTTGGGGCCGATCACCGTGGTGATGGCGGCGCGCCGGACCTTGAAGCTCGTGCCGTTCAGGATGGTCATGGCGCCATAGCCGCCGACCACGCCGTCGAGTTCGAGGATATGGGCGTCCATTCCAGTCGCTCCTCAATGGCCGAGATAGGCTTCGATGACCTGTGGATTGGCCCTGACTTCGGCAGGCGTTCCCTCGGCCAGGACCTTGCCTTCCGCCAGCACGAGCACGCGGGTGCAGAGCGACATGACGAAGTCCATGTTGTGCTCGATCACCACGAAGGTCGCGCCCTGCTCGGCATTGATGGCGCGCAGGCGCTCCTTGAGGTCGCCGAGCATGGTCAGGTTGACGCCGCCCGCCGGCTCATCGAGCAGCACGAGGCGGGGCCCCGCCATGAAGGCCATCGCGGCATCGAGCAGCTTCTGCTGGCCATAGGAGAGCCCGCCCGCCTTGGCGTCGACGAGATGGCCGAGTTTGAAGAAACCGATCATCCGGTCGGCCTTCTCCGTCAGCCCGGCATCGCGCCGCCCGAAGAAGCGCGTGAGCATCGTGCCCTCATGTTCCTGGCCGGCGAGGATCAGGTTCTCGCGCACCGAGAGCTCGGGGAAGACCTGGAGCAGTTGGAATGTGCGGCTGACGCCGAGGCGGTTGAGGTCGGAGGGGCGCATGCCGGTGACCTCCTTGCCGTCGAGTTTCACCGTGCCCTCGGTCGGGTCGAGCTGGCCCAGGATGCAGTTGAACAGGGTCGACTTGCCGCAGCCATTCGGCCCGATGATGCCGAGGATCTCGCCCTCCTTGACGGAGAAGGAGACACCGTTCACCGCCTTGATGCCGCCGAAGGCCTTGTGGATGTTCGAGACTTCGAGGACCGGGCTCATGAGCGGCCTCCGGTATTGGCGGCCACGCTCTTGCCGATCTTGCCCTTGCCGGTGAGCTTCGCCCAGCCGCGTTCGAGCAGGCCGCTCACGCCCTGCGGGCAGGCGATCAGCAGCAGCATGACGATGGTTGCGAAGATGATCAGGTAGAGCGACCCGACGACGCGCAGCCATTCCGGCAGCACCACGCCGAGCAGCGCGCCGATGAACGGGCCGAGCAGGTAGCCGGCGCCGCCCGCGACCACCATCAGCAGCAAGAAGAAGCTCTGCGACAGCGAGAAGGGCGAGGGGTCGATGAATTCGACCAGCGGAGCGTAGAGCGCGCCTGCAAAGCCGGCATAGGCCGAGCCGATCGCGAAGGCGAGCAGCGTGTACATGCGCGTGTCGATGCCGAGGCTGGCGGCCCGGATCGGGTTCTCGCGCAGCGCCGTGAAGGCGCGGCCCCAGGGCGAGCGGATCATCCACCATAGCGCGATCGCCAGGATCAGGGTGACGATGACGACGAAGCGGTGGAAGGCGAGCGCGCCGTCGAGCTTGAGCCCGAAAAAGCTGGGGCGCGGGATGTTCGAGAGCCCGAAGACGCCGCCGGTCAGCCATTGCTCGTTGCGCAGGATCAGCCAGATCAGCGTGGAGAAGGCGAGCGTGACGAAGGCGAGGTAATGCGCCTTGACCCGCAGCGCCGGGAAACCGAGCACTAGCCCGACCGCGAAGGTCAGCAGGCCCGAGATCGCAAAGGAGGCGTACCAGTTCAGCCCGACCTTGGTGGTCAGCAGCGCCGTCGCATAGGCGCCGAGCCCCATGAAGGCGGCCTGTGCCAAAGACTTCAGGCCGGCGTAGCCGAGCGTCAGGTTGAGGCCCATCACGGCAATGCTCATCACCAGCCAGAGCGAGAGCACATAGGTACCATAGCGGCCCATGCCGGCCGGGGCGAACCAGAGGATGACGGCGCCGAGCATCAGCGTGATCAGGGTGCCGTCGGCGAAGGCGGCAAGGGACGGCACTCTTGAAAGGCGGCCGCGCTGCTGCGGCAGGCTTGCCTCGGTCGCGGGCGCGGTCATACGCGGCGCTCCTCTTTGCGGCCCATCAGGCCTTCCGGCTTGAGCAGGATGATGACGACGAGAAGAACCAGCGGCACGGCCAGGCGATAGGAGGATGAGATATAGGCCGCCGCCATGCTGTCGACGATGCCGACCACGAGTCCGCCGACCAGCGCGCCGCGCACCTGGTTGAAGCCTCCGACGATGGCGGCGATGAAGGCGAACAGGCCGATGACCTCGCCGTTCGAGAATTTTGCCAGATAGATCGGTGAGATCAGCACCGAGGCGACGACGGCAAGCGCGGCGTTGATCACGAAGGTCAGCAGCACCATGCGCTCGACCGGGATGCCGAGAATGCGCGCGACGGTCGGGTTCTGGGCCGTGGCCTGCATCTGTCGGCCAAGCCGCGTGCCGCCGACGAACCATTGCAGCAGGCCGATCACGGCGAAGGCGACGACGATGATGGCGACATGCTGCAGCGAGATCGAGGCGCCGAAGACCGAGATCGTCTGGGTCGGCACGAAGGAGGGGAAGTTCTGAGCCTCCGCCGAGAAGCCGTCCTTGGCGCCTTCCTTCATGATGATCGAGAGCGCCATCGTGGCGATGGCAAGCGGCAGCACGCCGTGCCGGATCATCGGATCGACCACCGCGACCTTGAACCCGACGCCGAAGATCAGGATGAAGGCGGCGATGCCGATCAGTGCGCCCAGCCAGATCGGCGCGCCGAACAGCTTGATGGCGAGCAGGACCAGCACCGCCGGCAGCATGACGAACTCGCCCTGGGCGAAATTGATCGTCTGCGAGGTCTGCCAGACCAGCGTGAAGCCGATCGCGGCCAGCGCGTAGATCGCGCCTGTGGCGATGCCGGCGATGAGATAGGCGATGAATTCAGCCATGGCGCGTCCTCGTCCTGTTGGCGCTGCCTGTGTTGCGACCTGCCGTCGTCCCCCTGGCGCTGGCGGCCGCAGGCCGCATGGAGCCGCAAGCCAGTTCCGGCGCGTTGCGTCCGCTTCTGGATCCCGGGCGTCCGTTCGGTCGCCCGGGATGACGTGGCGAGGTGTTTTCGTCGTAAGGCCTGGTCTTACGGCTTGATCTTGGGCAGGGTCGCGTTGATCACCTGCTTGCCGTTGATCACCTCGGCGAGGAAGCTCTCGCGGTCGAGGTCGCCATTGCTCTCGATGGTGGTTTCCATCAGGATTCCCGGCTCGTCCGAAGGCTTGATCGTCGCGCCGCGCAGCGTATCGGCGAGGCCCTTCTTGTCGAACTTGTTCTGCTTCTCGGTCGCCCACTTGATCATGTAGACGGCCATGTAGCCCTTCAGGCCGTTATGGTCGGAGGCATAGTTGTACTTGGCCTGGTACTTCTTGCCGAATTCCTGGAAGGCCGGGATCGGCGCGTCGATCGAGAGGCCGACATGGCCCTTGACGCCGTTGGCAGCGTCGCCCGCGAGCTCGATGACCTTGGCGCCGAGCAGCGTCGTCTCGCCGACCATCGGCTTGCTGATGCCCTGCTGCTTGGCGGCGCGCAGGAAGCGGGCGCTCTCTTCCTCGTTGAGATAGACGAAGATCGCGTCGGCATTCGAGTTCTTGATCTTGATGGCGTCGGCGGCGAAATCGGCCTGGCCCTGTTCGGTCGCGACATCGGCCGCCACCTTGATGCCGGCCTTCTCGAGCTCGGGTAGGATGGCGTCGCGCCCGCCCTTGCCGAAGTCGTTATTGACCCAGACGACGGCGACCGAACCCGCCTTGACCGTGTTCTTCAGGTAGTTCGCGATCTTCGGCATCGCCGCAGCCTGGCTGAGCGAGGTGCGGAACAGGTACTGGTTGCCCTGCTTGGTCAGGCCGGCAGCCTCGCCGCCGACGAACTGGGCGATCTCTGCACGCTGGGAAATCTGCATCGAGGCGCCGATCGGGCCGGAGAAGACCGGGCCGAGCACGGCATAGGTGCCCTCGTCGATGGCGCGCTGCACCGCGGCGCGGGTGTTCCCCGGGTTGGTCTGCGTGTCGTAATGGACGATCTCGATCTGCTTGCCGAGGATGCCGCCCTTGGCATTGATGTCGGCGACGGCGAGATCGATGCCGTTCTTCCAGTTGGTGCCGGCGGTCGCGCCCGCACCCGAGAGCTCGACGACGTCGACGAGCTTGACCTTGTCCTGCGCCAGCGCCGGCGTCGCGAGCCCTGCGCCGAGGGCCGCGGCGATGATCCATTTGAATGTCATGATGTTTCCTCCAGTTGTCCGGTTTCTTGTCTCCGCCCGGTCTCGCCGGGGCGTCGCTCAGGCAGCGCGATCAATCGTCGCGCGCGCCGCCATGACCCTGTCGAAGGCCTCGGCCTTCGCGTTATCCGAAGGCTCTGCGCCGATGATCTCGATCAGGTGGCACCGCGCTTCGAAACGGGCGGCCCGTGCGGCCGCCGCGTGCATCGCCAGTGACACAGAATGCGCGATCGGCGAGCCGAGCAGCACACGCGTGGTCCTGTTGGCGACGGCGATTGCCGGCATGTCCGATCCCTCTTGGCTCGCCCGTCATGGTCGCAGGCGTTGCCATACGTCACATAAACCGATTTAGGCTAGTAACGCGATAACCAATTCAATCGCATTACCTAACCTGATGTTATCCTTTCCACCGCCTTGACTGGGGCGCGCAGGCGGGATGAGACCACCGCGTTCATCTCCTCGCGCAGCAGGGTGACGAAGGTTTCGGCATAGAGCGAGGGCGCCTTGTCGTTCTTGATCGCAACATAGGTCTGGAAGCGGGTCGGCTCCTCGATCGGGATCGCGGTGATGCCCTGCATCGAGCCATGCGCGACGGTGAACTGGTCGATGATGGCGATGCCGAGCCCGGCCCGCACGAGCGAGCAGACCGTGGTGCCGAAGCGGGCCTTGATCCGCATGTCATAGGCCAGGCCCTGCCGGCTGAAGATCTCGCTCATGACCCGGCCATAGGGATCGTTGGGATCGATGCCGATCAGTTCGTGCTGCACGATCTCGCGCGCCGACAGGCAGGCGCGGCCGGCAAGCTCATGGCTGTCGGGGACGATGCAGAGCAGTTCGCCCACCGCCAGGGGGACGAAATCGATACCGGGATGGTCGAGCTTGTAGCTCATCGCCGCGATCTCGCCCTTGCCGAGCAGGAGATAGTCGAGCGCCTCCTCGATCTTCAGGATGTTGATGTCGATGCGCAGGTCCGGATGCTTGCGCCGCAGCCGCTCGATCGCACGAGGCACCATGACATGGCAGATGCTCGGCACGGAGCCGAGCTTGAGCTCGATCTCGCCGCCGCGCTCGATGCGGGCGAGCGTGTAATGCAGGTCGTCGACCTTCTTGTAGACCCCGTTGATCTGCTCGAAGATATCGTTGGCCTCAGGGGTCGGAATGTAGCGCCCATGCCGGCGCTCGAACAGTTTCAACCGCAGCGTGCGTTCGGTATGCTTCATCAGGCGGCTGATGCCCGGCGCCGAGACGCTGAGCAGCTTGGCCGCCCCGGCAATCGTGCCGGTGATCATGATGGCGCGGATCACCTCGATCTGGCGCAAGGTCAGCATGACCAGCGTATCCTTCCCCATCCTGTTTTGCGACAAGCGGAGGCGAGGGCCGGATGACTGTCAAGCGGGCCGAACGGGGAGCAGATCGTGGAAGTCGAGATCAGGCGGGTAACCGCGGCGGATATGGCCCTGTTCGACCGCGTCGGCGAGGATGTTTTCGACGAGCCGGTCGATCCGGCAAGGCTCAGCGCCTATCTCGCCTCGCCGGGCCATCTCATGCTTGTCGGGCTTCGCCAGGACGTGGTGGTGGCGCAGGTCGCCGCCGTGATCCATCGCCATCCCGACAAGAAGACGGAACTCTATATCGACGAGGTTGCCGTTGCCCCCGCGCTGCAGCGCCAGGGACTGGCGCGGCGGATGCTTGACGACATGTTCGCCTGGGGCCGCGAACTCGGTTGCGAGGAGGTCTGGGTCGGAACCGAGCTGGACAACGAGCCGGCGCGCGCGCTTTACGAACGGCCGTTCGGATCGGGCGGCGTCTTCGTCATGTATGCCTGCGTGCTCTAGGCTTGGCGCCTGTCACTCGCGCTATCGCTCTGGCACCGCAATCGGGTTTTCGGTGTCTCGCCAAGGGGACGACGATGGCCGACGACAAGACCGCGATGCAACTCGGCGAGGACGAACTGCGCGAGATCGCGCTCTATGCCGCAAGCTGTGCCAGGCAGGCTCTGTCGCTCTTCGAAGCGAGATACCCTGCCGATCATCGTCCGCGAGACGCGATCGAGGGTGCGGAGGCATTCGGTCATGGAGGCAGGCGGACCGCTTTGTTGCGCTCGCAGGCCTGGGCGGCGCATGCCGCCGCTCGCGAGGCGCAGGACCCTCCCGCTGCCGATGCCGCCCGGGCCGCCAGTCTCGCGGCCGCGGCCGCGTATCTGCACCCCAAGGCCACTCCGCACCAGGTCAGGCACATCCTCAGCGCAGCGGCTCATCAGGCACGGGCCCTGGAAATCGCAGCGGGAGATGACGAGACCGTCGGCAATGAGCAGCTTCGCTGGGCTCTGAAACACGCGCCTCCGGCCGTTCGCGACGTCTTGCGGCGCATGCCCAACGTGCCTACCGGTCGAAGCCGCATGGGAGATTTCCTCCGTCAGCTCGACACCGGACTTCGGGGCTAGTGGCCGGCTCTTCTGCGAGTTCGCGCAAGGGTCGCACCCCCGTCTTCAGAGACCGGAACCCGGGCCGGGGCGCTCGAGACGACGCCGTGCCGGGGAGCGCGCTTCAGTCCGCGCCCGGCAGCTTTCGGGTCAGTTCGGCCTGGGTTTGCAGGAGCGGCAAGGTCTTGGTGGCAAAACCCTTCAGTTCGGTATCCGTGCCAGCCTGGGCGTAGCCGGAAAACAGCGCCATCGCCTCGTCCTGGGCTTGCTTCTGCGCGGCGACATAGGCGCGGTCGAACTCAGGCCCCTGCTTGTCGCCGAGCTCGCGCAGGATGTCCTGATGGGCCTGGTCGGGCCGTTCCGGCAGGGCGATGCCAGAGCGCTTCGCCACGATCTGGCGCAAGCCGGTGCCTGCGATCGTGCGGTCGTTCACGGCCTGATGCGCAAAGGCCTTGATCTCGGGCGAGGAACTCTTCTGCAAGGCGAGCGTGCCGAGCTCGACGGCCATCATGTTCGAGACTGCGGCTCGTCTGACGAATTCATCGGCCTGGAGCGCTTCCTGTGCAGGAGCACGGGAAACGCAAAACGCCAGTGCCACCAGGGCAAGCAGGACTGCTCTCATCAATTCCTCGCAGCTGTGCGGCCCCCCAATGAGGGATAACCTGCAATCCGCGCCGAGGTTCCGGATATCGGGGTTAGAGGACGTCGCTGACACGCAGCCGTGTCGAGTCCATGTGCCGGCCGATGACGTCCGCCAGTGCGTCCGCGTCGCGCTTCTTCAGCGCGACGATCATCTCCTCATGCTCCGCCACGGCCCCGGCCCATTTCACCGGGCCCTCATTGCCGATGAAGCGCAGCCGTTTGATCCGCGCCTGCAGGGTCTCGTGCATCTCCATCAGCACGGCATTGCCGGAAGCGGCCACGATGGCGCTGTGGATCGCCTGGTTGAGCTTGAAATATTCGAGCCGGTTCTTGGTCTCATATAGCTCCAGCATCTGCCTGTGCAGTGCGTGGATCGCCTCGATCGTCTCGTCGCTGGCCAGCTGACAGGCCATCCGGCCTCCGAGTTGCTCGAGCGTCTTCAGCACCTGCAGGATCTGGGCGAGATCCTTGTCGGTGAAGCGGCGCACGATCGCGCCCTTGGCGGGCAGGATCTCGACCAGCCCCTCGCTTGCCAGCGTCTTGATCGCCTCGCGCAAGGGGGTGCGCGAGACGCCGAGCTGGGCCCCGACCTGCCCTTCGTTGATCCGCTGGCCGGGGGCGAGCCGGCCTTCGATGATCATGTCACGCAGGCGCTCCAGGACCTCGTCATGCAAGGTGCGCCGGGTGATGCGCGGATAGATATCCGGCGTGGCCCGGGTGATGTCGGCTTCGTTTGTCATCGCCGTCCCTCGTTTTCATCGTTACGGCATGGGGTCGTCAGCCTGTCAACGCGCCGCAGCTGCGCGCTCCACCGGGCTTTCGGCGAAGATCTCGTCCTGCCTGCGCCGGGTCTGGAGCAGGACCGAGCCCTGATCGATCTCGACATCGCCGAGTTTGATCGCGGCTCCGGCCGCCACGGGGCGAACCAGCTTGCGGTTGGCAACCAGGTAGAACGGGGCAGGGCGGTCATCGGCGAGCGCCGCGGCCGGACGCATTTCGGCGCCGACGCTGTCGATGCTGTGGTGATGGCCGCCCATGGTGAGCACGGTGCCGGCCGGCAGGTCCCGCTCCGCAACGGCAACCAGGTCCCAGCGCGGACGATAATCCTCGCCATAGCCGGACCGGCCGAGCCCGGCCGCATCGAGAATGCTGGTCGCGGCCTCGATGCCGAGCAGGTGTCGCGGCAGGTACAGCATCGCGGTCTTGGCAGTGCGGCTGACCACATGGCCCTTGCCGGCAAGCATGTCCCACGTGGCATCGTCCTCGCAGCGCACGACGATGAAGACGCCGCCGGCGAAGCTCGCTTCCTCCGCCAGACGGAGATGATGGAAGACATCGACGCGGCGTGTGCCCGCGCTCAGGCCACCCTGGCGGCGTTCGGCGAAGAGGTCGGCGATTTCGGGAATGCGGGCCGGCGGGGCATGGAAGCCGGGCGTATCGGGGCCAAGCCCGGTCGCATTGGCGACAAGCGTCATTTCGCAGAGATCGGGAACGGCCCTGAGCGGGAAGGCGCTGCCCAGGATGCGGGCACGCTCGGCGGCATTGCCGACGATCGAACGCGAACCGGGCAGCCAATGCTCGCGCAACTCAGGGAGCGAATGCGTCACCCCGTTGCAGGTCACCGCACCGGTCCCGGCATCGAGAACGAAATCATATTCGCTCGACTTGCCGGCGGCGATGATCTCCAGCCCGAGCAACTCGGCCCAGGTGACGAGGGCAATCAGCAGGCTCGGCTGGTCGCCGTCCACCGGCGTGACGACKACGCCCTTGTCCTGCGCCATGCGGGCGAGACCGGGGCCGACGACGCTGTCAGCTTCCTTCGAGACAAGCGCGACATGGCGCCCGGCTTCGATCGCCGCCAGGCTGTGGCGGGTTGCGGCTTCCGGGCTGCCGGTCGCCTCGATCAGCAGGTGGAAGGGCAGGTCGATGACGGTCTCCAGACGCCCGGCGGCAATATGGCGACCGGCCGCCCAGGCCGCCTTGGCTTCCGCCGGTGTTTCGCAGGCGACGATTTCGGAGGCGGGAATGCCGGCGGCCGCCATGGCACGGGCCGCGCCTTCCGCGGTCATGTCCACAGCGATGCGCGCATTGACCAGCCTGATCCGCCTTGCCTGGCCCAGGAAGCTCTGGCCGAAGCCGCCGCTGCCGACCAGGCAGGTCTCGATCGGGGTCTTGATGCCGTTGTAGAGCGAATGAAAATTCATGGGCAGATCCTCCGGGGCGCCGCGTCGCGACTCTGAACCGGCCGCCACTTTGCGCTCAGCCTATAGCAAGATGGATATGCTGCATACAGCATACTTGTAGCATCTAGAGGGCTATGCTAGGTCGATGGCCAAGTCTGGCCCTGATCACATCCGGCCATGTGGGAGAATGAGAGCGATGGACATGCGCGCAAACGGATCACTGCCGACGATAGCCGTCGCGATGGGGGATCCGTCCGGCATCAGCCCCGAATTGCTGGCGCGCATCCTGCTCGAGCCTGATCTGCGCTCGTCTGCCCGCTACGTCGTCTTCGGCGACAAGCGCCTGCTCGATCTCGGCGCTGCGGACGCCAAGGTCGACCCGGACGTGCTGGTCATTCGCGAAGGCGACGAGATTCCGGCCCAGTCGGCGAAGCCGGTCTTCATCGATCTCGCCAATCACGATCCGGCCGCGCTCGAGCGTGGCAAGGCGACGCTCGCCGGCGGCCAGGCGGCGACCGATAATTTCCGTCGCGCGCTCCGCTTCGCTGGGGAAGGCAAGGCCGATGCCGTGTTCTTCACGCCCTTCAACAAGGCTGCGATGCGCTTCGCCTATCCCGGCTATGACGACGAGATCCGCTTCGTGCGCGATGCCATCGGCTATGAGGGCGATGCCAGCGAGTTCAACATTCTCGACGGGCTGTGGAACGCCCGTGTCACCTCGCATATCCCGCTGTCCGAGGTCGCGGCTGCGATCAGCCAGGAGCGCATCCTCAAGGCGCTGACGCTGGCCGACGGCAATCTGCGCGCTGCCGGCTTCAACCCGCCGCGCATTGCCGTGGCCGGCATCAATCCGCATGCCGGCGATGGCGGCAATTTCGGCCGTGACGAGATCGAGACGATCGAGCCCGCCGTGAAGCAGGCCAAGGCCCGGGGCTTCACCGTCGAGGGGCCTTTCCCCTCCGACACCGTCTTCCTGCGCGCCAGGAACGGTGATTTCGATGCCGTGCTGACGATGTATCACGACCAGGGCCAGATCGCGATGAAGCTGATCGGCTTCGACCGTGGCGTCACGCTGATCGGCGGCTTCCCGTTCCCGATCTGCACGCCGGCGCACGGCACCGCCTATGAGATCGCAGGCAAGGGCATCGCCAATCTCGGCGCGACCCGTGCGGCGCTCAGCCTCGCCATCAAGATGGCGAATGAAGGAAGGGCCGCACGCAAGGCGGCTTGAGTTCACCGCGGCCGGGCAGCCGTTTCATGAGCCGCCCGGCATCTAATCACGAAGGGAGAAACGAATGAAAAAKACGAGCATTGCGGTTGGTATTGCGGTCGCGTTCAGCCTGGCCGGTGCAACCGCCGCGCAGGCCTGGCAGCCCACCAAGCCGGTGGAATTCGTGGTCACCTCGGGCGCCGGCGGCGGCACCGACAATTTTGCCCGCGTCATCCAGTCGATCATCACCAAGCACAAGCTCTTCGACCAGCCGATCGTGGTGGTGAACAAGGGTGGCGGCAGCGGCGCTGAAGGCTACATCCATGGCCGCGCCGGCAAGGGCGACCCCCATCGCGTCATCTTCGGCACCAATAACGCCTATCTGCTGCCTTACGTCGCCAAGCTCGGCTACAAGCTCTCGGATCTGACGCCGGTCTCGGCGCTGGCGCTGGACGAGTTCATCCTCTGGGTCAACGGCCAGGCTCCCTATGCCGATGCCAAGAGCTATATCGATGCGGTCAAGGCCAAGCCCGGCTCGCTCAAGATGGGCGGCAGCCAGTCGAAGGATACCGACCAGACGCTGACCTCGATGATCCAGGAAGCCGCTGGCGTGAAGTGGATCTACGTGCCGTTCCAGGGCGGCAGCGCAGCCGCCGTGCAGCTCGCAGGTGGTCACATCGACTCCAACGTCAACAACCCCAACGAGAATATCGGCCAGTGGAAGGCCGGCCAGGTGAAGCCGCTCTGCGTGTTCAGCCCGGTCCGTCTCGCCAAGGGCGAGGCGGTCTTCGAGGGCAAGGGCTGGGGCGATATCCCGACCTGCAAGGAGGCTGGCCTCCCGCTCGAGACCTTCCAGATGCCGCGCACGGTCTGGCTGCCGGCCGAAGTTCCCGCCGATGCGGTCGCTTACTACGCCGACATCATGGAGAAGGTCAGCAAGACGCCCGAGTGGCAGGAATTCATCACCCGCACCTCGCAGACCGGCCGCTTCATGAAGGGCAAGGAATTCGCCGATTTCGTCGCCAAGGACGAAGCCGCGAACAAGAAGACCTTCGAAGCCGAAGGCTGGGTCGTCAAGTAAGACGGTTCCCTGCCGCCGGCCGGCCCACGGGCCGGCCGGCGGCAGGTCGTTTCCTGACCCGGCGCCTTCGACAGGACCGGGACAGGCGCGTTGAATGTGAAGAGACGGCCTGAAGCCGTTCGCTGGAGGAGGCTGCGATGATCACCCGCTTCTGGGCTGAATCCGCCATGGCCGTGGTCACGATGATCTTCGGGCTCGGCATCGTCTATGGTGCACTGGACTTCGGCGTCGGCTGGGATTCGTCCGGGCCACAGCCGGGCGCCTTCCCCTTCTATACCGGTCTGCTTGTCGCGGCCGCGAGCCTCGGCACCTTGGTGCTGACGCTGAGCAAGCGCTTTGCCGGAAGCGGCAATCTGCAGGACGTCTTTCTCGATCGCGAGCAGGGCAAGCGCGTTGCCGCCTTCTTCCTGCCGATGCTGGCCTTCGCCGTGCTGAGCGTCACGCTCGGCATGTATGTCGCGACCATCCTCTATCTCGTCTTCACCATGCGCTTCCAGGGTCGCTACAGCTGGTTCGCCTCGCTCGGCACCGCCTTCGTGACGGCCGTGCTGTTCTATCTCGCGCTCGAAAAGTTCTTCCAGATCGGCCTGCTCAAGGGGCCGCTCGAGTCTTTCCTCGGCCTGTGATCATCTCCCTTTCCGGATCGGTGCCGCCTCATGGATAATGTCGCCTCCCTGATGCACGGCTTCTCGGTCGCGCTCACCACTCACCACATCCTGCTGATGATGGCGGGCGTCCTGCTCGGCATCCTGGTTGGTGTCCTGCCCGGCCTCGGCGCGCCCAACGGCGTGTCGCTGATGCTGCCGCTGACCTTCTCCATGGATCCGGTCTCCGCGATCATCCTGCTGACCTCGCTCTACTGGGGCGCGCTTTTCGGTGGCTCGACCACCTCGATCCTGTTCAACATCCCGGGCGAACCATCCTCCGTCGCAACCACATTCGACGGTCACCCGATGGCCAAGCAGGGCAGGGCGACCGAAGCCTTGTCATTCGCGTTCCTCTCCGCCGGCTTCGGCGCGATGGCGGGCGTCATCCTGATCACGCTGCTCTCCGGCTGGGTTGCCAAATTCGCGCTGAAATTCTCCTCGCCCGAGTATTTCGCGGTCTATTTCATGACCTTTGCGAGCTTCATCGGCCTTGGTGGCGCCACCCCCTTGAAGGCCATCGTCTCGATGGGTGTCGGCTTTGCGCTCGCCTCGGTTGGTATGGACTCGGTCTCCGGCAGCGTCCGGCTGACCTATGATCTCGACGTGCTGCTCGCCGGCGTCAGCTTTCTCATCGCCGTCATCGGGCTGTTCGGCATCGGCGAATTGCTGCTGACCATGGAGGAGGGCCTGAAGTTCGACGGTGTCCACGCCAAGGTCAGGATGACCGACGTTCTGAAGACCGCAGCCAAGCTGCCGCGCTACTGGCTGGCGCTGCTGCGCTCCAGCGTCATCGGCATCTGGATGGGGATCACGCCTGGAGGCCCGACCGCGGCCTCCTTCATGAGCTATGCCATGGCCAAGCGCTCCTCGCGCAATCCCGAGAAGTTCGGCAAGGGCGAGCCCGAGGGCGTGATCGCGCCCGAGACCGCCGACCACGCGGCCGGTTCGGCCGCGATGCTGCCAATGCTCGCGCTTGGCATTCCCGGCTCGGCGACGGCCGCCGTGATGATGGGCGGCTTGATGATCTGGGGGCTCAATCCCGGCCCGATGCTCTTCGTCGAGCGCCCGGATTTCGTCTGGGGCCTGATCGCCTCGATGTATCTCGGCAATGTCGTCGCGGTCATCGTCGTGCTGGCGACCGTGCCGCTCTTCGCCTCGATCCTGCGCATCCCGTTCTCGATCGTCGGGCCGCTGATCGTGATCATCTGCTTCATCGGTGCCTTCACCGTTGCCAGCAAGGAATTCGACATCTGGCTGGCGCTGATCTTCGGGATCGTCGGCTACCTCTTCAAGAAGCTCGATTATCCGATCGCGCCGCTGGTGCTCGCCATGGTCATCGGCGACAAGGCCGAGGATGCCTTCCGGCAATCGATGATCTTCTCACAAGGGTCGCTCTCGATCTTCTGGTCGAACCCGCTGGTCTCGACCCTGATGTCGATCGGTGTCCTGCTCCTGGTCATGCCGCTGCTCGGCTCAGGCCTGCGTCGTCTCAAGGGCGGCCGCGCCACGCGCCCGGCCTGACCGTTGCCTCGATCCTCCGTATCTCCGCGAAAACAGAGTCCGACCATGACCGAACCCTATAAGGGCATTCTGCCGATCGCTCCGACGATCTTCCACGACAACGGCGACCTCGACATCGAGGGCAACAGGCGTGTCATGGACCTGATGGTCGATCAGGGCGTCGACGGTATCTGTATCCTGGCCAATTTCTCCGAGCAGTTCCTGCTCACCGACGAGGAGCGCGACCAGGTCATGCGCCTCTCGATCGAGCAGGTCGCCGGCCGCGTGCCGGTGATCGTCACGACCTCGCATTTCTCGACCCGGATCGCGGCGCAGCGCGCCAAGGCCGCGGCGGATGCCGGCGCGAAGATGCTGATGATGATGCCGCCCTATCACGGCGCGCTGCTCAAGGCCGACGAGCAGGGCATGATCGAGCATTTCAAGCATGTCACCGATGCCTGCGGCCTTCCGGTCATCCTGCAGGACGCGCCGCTCTCCGGCGTCACCATGACGGTTCCCTTCATGGTGCGGCTGGCGAAGGAGGTCCCGCTCGTCCGCTATTTCAAGATCGAGGTTCCCGGCACGGCGAACAAGCTGCGGGCCCTGATCGAGGCGGGCGGCGAGGCCGTCGTCGGCCCGTTCGATGGCGAGGAGGCGATCACGCTGATGGCCGATCTCGATGCCGGCGCGACCGGCACGATGACCAGTGCCATGATCCCCGACCTGATCAAGCCGATCCTGACCGCGCATGCCTCGGGCGATCGCAAGACGGCGGCGGCGCTCTATCGCGACGTGCTGCCGATCATCAATTACGAGAACCGCCAATGCGGCCTGCGCTCGGCCAAGGCGGTGATGAAGGAGGGCGGCGTGATCAGGAGCGAAGCCGTCCGCCACCCGCTGACCCCGCTGCACCCGAAGACCCGCGAGGGCCTGATCGAGTTGGCGCGCGAACTCGACCCGCTGGCGCTGCGCTGGGGGAAATGAGGCGGCGCGCCGCGGCTGGCGCCCGCCGGGAGAGGATCAGCGTCGGGTCAATAGGACCCGATGCCGCCGGACGGCGGCGGCAGGTTGCCGCGACGGTCTCTCGTGATGAATTCCGGCGTCACCTGGAACGCCCGGGACAGCCAGGTGATATAGGCCGACAGCAACTGCTCGATGGCACGCATGGGTTGCCTCCACATTTGCAGGAGCAACCCTAGCATGAAACGCGGCGTCTTGCCCGGGATTTTGGACGAAGGCGCATATGCCTTCGTCCAGACCGCAAGCTCGTAGCCGTCCGGATCGGCGAAGTGAAAACGCCGCCCGCCGGGGAAATCGAAGGCCGGCTTGACGATGCGCCCGCCTGCGGCTTCGACCTGCGCCTGTGACGCGGGAAGATCATCGGCATAGAGGATGATCAGCGGGCCGCCCGGTTGCGGCGTGCCCTGGGTGGTGAACCCGCCTTCGAGACGGCCGTCAGTGAAGGCGCAGTATTCCGGCCCATAATCGGTCATCGTCCAGCCGAAGGCCTTCTCGTAGAAGGCGCGCGCCCGGCCGAGATCGGAAACGACGAACTCGACATAGTCGATGCGCCGGTCATTGGACGATGGGCTCATGACGTTCTCCTTCGATTCATGTTCGTCTGATCTGATGGAGCAACCTCCGGTCATGATCCGGCAGGAGGTGAAGGATCAGGGGCGCTGCTGAGGCGCATCTTGTTCAAGGGCGCCGTGCTGCTGTAGCAGCTTGGCAATCACCGGGCCTCCTGTGCACCATGCACATCCACAGGCTCAGACTGATAGGGGCGAGACGCATGCCGACGACGACCGAAACCTCCTTGCGTGAAGCCTTCGTCCGGGCGCGCCGCAGCCGCAGCCTCGTCGACATCGAGACGCTTCCCGTTCCGGCCGATCTCGAAGCGGCTCTGGCCGTGCAGGCCGATGTCAGCAGCGACATGGGCTATGCGCATCTCGGCTGGAAGGTCTCGATCACGGATGGGCGCGGGCTCGTCGGACTGATGCCCGGGCCGTTCCTGAAGCCTGGCGATACCTATCGCTCGGTGCCCGGAGCCGAGCTGCGGCTCGAGGTCGAGCTCGCGATCCGACTCGGGCGCGACATGCCGCGCCGTCCTGGCAAACCCTATAGCCGGGCCGAACTTCTGGAGCATTGCCACAGCGCCTTCGTCGGCATCGAGATCATCGAAAGCCGTATCGCCGACTGGACCCATGTTCCATTCCCGCTCTGGTTGGCCGATGCGATGGGCCATGGCGGCTATCTGATCGGCCAGGACGTTCCCTTCGAGGTCTTCGACGAGATCGCCGATCTCACCTGCACGGTCGAACTCGACGGCGACGTGCTCTATGACAAGCCTGCTCACCACGCCAATGGCGACCCGCTGACCCCGGTGCTGGCCTGGGCCAATCGTGAGACCGAGAGTGCGCTTGGCGGCCTCGTGGCCGGCCAGATCATCACCACCGGCAGCCTTTGCGGCGGCGTTCTGGCGCCCAATCTCGGCCCGGTCATCGTCAGGCTCGATCCGCTGGCTGCGATTTCTTTCGCGCTCGCCTGACGTCGGGACCGCCCGGCAGGACGAGGCAGCTTGCAATCGAGCCCGCTTTCGCCGCGCGGCCCGAGGCAATTATCGCGGGCTGCAGGCGCGCCAGGGACAGCTTTGACGAGCAGAATTGTGGTCATGACGAGGCATGACCACAAAATCATCTCATTCTATTGGTCTTGATAGTGTTGCGTTGGAGGAATGATGCGGGGTTTGCGGCGTAGGGTGCGCGGGGTTGCAGGCGGAGGCGGTTACGCTTTCGCCGCTATGCTTGCCATCCAGCCGGTACCCGCCGAGGCTTTCGACCTCTCCTCGCTCGACATATTCGGCTTGTTCGGCTCCTCGGATAAGCCGCCTGCGGTCAGCAGCACGACGCTGCCCTATCAGCTCGAGTTCGACGTCAGCGGGGCCACCGATGCCAAGGCCCTGACGCAGACGCTGCGCGACGCCTCGCTGCTTTACCGGCTCAGGCAGGATGCGCCGCCCGATGGCGAGACCCTGGCCCGGCGCATGGTCGCCGATCTCAACCCGCTGATCGATGCCCTCTGGTCGCAGGGCTATTTCAATGCGGATGTGACGATCGCGGTCGACGGTAACGGTCTGCGCCTCGGCAACGAGCCCGGCCCGGCGCTGGTGCGCGCGCTTGAAGCCTATCGCAACCGGGCCCCGGCGCCGGTCACCGTGCGGGTTGTGACCGGCCCGCTCTTCAGCCTGCGCAATGTCGAGGTCGTCGAGCAGGGCAAGGGCGGGGGCGGTGCCATTGCCGATCCCCACAAGGTCGCGCGCCTGAAATCGGGCGACCCCGCGACTTCGGCCGCCTTGCGTTCGGCGCAGTCATCTCTGGTCGATCACCTGCGCAACCAGTCGCGCCCGCTCGCCAGGGTGGTCGCGCTACGCCCGGTCGTCGATCATGCGGCGAAGATCATGGATGTGACCTATGTCGTCGAGCCCGGGCCGGTCGCCGGTTTCGGCGATGTCGGGATCGAGGGCACGGTCGATGTCCCGCCGCATGTCGTTCGCTCCTTCATCTATCTGGAGCCGGGCGACCCCTATTCGCCCAAGGCGCTGGCCGACACGCGCAAATCGATCACCTCAATTCCGGCCATCGGCTCCGCCCGTATCCGCGAGGCCGACCGGCTCGACGCCAATGGCAACCTGCCGATCTTTGTCGACATCACGGAGCGGCCGAAGCGGCTGATCGGCTTTTCCAGCCGCTTTTCCACCATCGATGGTCCGGCGGTCAGGACCTATTGGGAGCACCGCAACCTGCTCGGCGGTGCCGAGCGGCTCAGGCTCGAGGGCGATCTCTTTCTCGCCCCGCGGATCAACGGGACCACGATCCAGAGATTTGGCGATTTCGAGCAGTCCGACCTTGGCGGGCGCTTTGCGTTCAGCTTCATGAAGCCGGCGCTGAACGGAACCCGCTACGACCTGCTGGTCGACGGCGTCGCGACGCGCGAGCGCGTCGGCACCAATCGCTATGGCGGCTATACCGCCCGCTACGCCAATGTCACCAGCAGCATTCGCCGGCGTTTCAGCGACACCTTCTCGGTCCAGGCCGGCCTGGAGGTCGAGCGCGGCCAGACCAGCGATGTGCTTGGTCAGATCACCTACACCCTTGTCGGAATCCCGCTTTCTGTCCGATACGACACGACCGACAGCCTGCTCGATCCGACGCGCGGTGTCCGCCTCACCGCCTCCGTGGCGGCATATCCGACCTTCATGGGATCGACGGTCGGCATCGTCCAGACCAAGGGCGCGATCTCCGGCTATTACGCGCTCGATGAGGAGGCCCGTTATGTGCTGGCTGGGCGCATCGGCTTCGGCTCCGTGGCCGGCGCGGCGCTCGACGAGATCCCGTCGACGCGGCGCTTCTACGCAGGCGGCGGCGGTTCGGTGCGCGGCTACGCCTATCGTACGCTGTCGCCCCTTGGCCCGTACAACCAGCTGATCGGCGGACGCAGCCTGTTCGAAGCCTCGGTCGAGGCGCGGATCAAGATCACCAACACCATCGGCATCGTGCCGTTCTTCGACGTCGGCACGGCATTCGAGGAGAGTTTCCCCGCCTTCAACCAGACGCTACGGATGTCGGCTGGTCTCGGGTTGCGCTATTATACGCCGATCGGCCCGATCCGCTTCGACGTCGCTGCGCCGCTCAATCCGCGCAAGGGCGACAAGCCGGTCGCGGTCTATATCAGCATCGGGCAGGCCTTCTGATGGGCAACCGGCTCACCCTTTCGCGCCTGGCGCTTCTGGCCCTGCTGCTGGTGGTGGGGCTGGTCGTCTCGGCCCGCTTCGGCGGTTTCGCTCAGAACGCGCAGAATGATCGCGGGGTTCTGGCCGACCTGATCTCGCGCGCCCTGTCGACACCGAACAGCCAGGTCTCGATTGGGGCGGTCGATGGCGCGCTGTCCTCCGACGCGACGATCCGTGATGTGGTTCTCTCCGATCGCGACGGCGCCTGGCTGAGGGTCGACCGCGTACGGCTGATCTGGACCCGCACGGCCCTGCTGCTCGGCAGGCTCGAGGTCGACCGGCTCGAGATCGGCACGCTCGAGATCTTGCGCAAGCCGATTGCCGACCCGGCGGCAGCGCCGACCAGCGACCAGCCGCTTCTGCCGGAGCTGCCGGTCAAGGTGAACATCACCGCCTTCCAGCTCAATGAGTTGTCGCTGGGCGCCCCGATCGTCGGCGTTCCGGCCCGCCTGGGCGCAACCGGAGCAGCATCGCTTGGCGCTCCATCCGAAGGGCTTTCGCTGCGTCTCGAGGCGCGCCGGCTCGACGCGCCGGGCGAGTTCACGCTCAGGCTCGGTTTCGTGCCGCAGACTACGCGCCTGCAGATCGCCGCCAAGGTCGACGAGCCGCAGGGCGGCCTGATCGCGCGTGTCGCCAATCTCCCGGACCAGCCGCCGGTCAAGCTCGACCTCAATGGCGATGGCCCGCTCGACGCCTTCCGCTCGACCCTGACCTTCACGGCCGGCCCGACCATTGGGGCGCAGGGCTCGGCCAATCTCTCGCGCGTCGGTACTGGCCGTGACCTGGCCCTGGCCCTCGATGCCCGTATCGAAGGGCTGATGCCGGCGCCGGCCGCACCGGTCTTTGCCGGCTCGACCCGTCTCGACGGCACGGTCGGCTTCGTCGATGACGGTGCCGTCGACCTGCGCAACATCGCGCTCGTTTCGGCGCTGGCGCGCCTCGATGTCGTCGGCCGCTACGGGGCGGACAAGAATCTCGATATTCGCGTCACGGCCGCAGCCGTGCCCAATGCCAATGGCCGCACTGTTGCCGCCGGCACCGAGATCGGCAAGCTCGCCCTGGATGCCACCGTCAATGGCCCGGTGAACGGGCCGCGCGTCGTCGCCTCGCTCGACGCTCAGGATCTGCGCCTGCCGACCGGTCGTCTTGGCAAGCTCGTGGCGCGGTTCACCGCGACGCCGAACGGATCGATCGGCAATGCCGACACGCGCATCGCGCTAGTCTCGGACGGCGAGGCGACGGGCGTGGCGCTAGCCGATCCCAGGTTCGCCCGCGTCGTCGGCGACCGCATCGTCTTCACGCTGCGCGGGACAGGGCGGGGCGAGGGGAGTGCCGATTTCGAGACGTTGCGGCTCGCGATGTCCGGCGTGGAACTCGACTACAAGGGGCAGCTCGGCAAGGCCCGCATCCTGGGGCAGGCTCGCGCAGTCCTGCCCGATCTCTCGCGCCTCAGCGGGCTTACCGGCCGCAAGCTTTCAGGCAAGGCACAGCTCGGCGCCGATCTCGATGCGGTGCCGCGCCAGAACATCTATTCCGCGAGCCTCGATGGCCGTGGCGATCAGATCGGGACCGGGGAGGCGGCGCTCGACCGGCTGCTCGCCGGCAATCTGACGCTGGCCGGGCGCGTCGGGACACTCGCTGACGGCGGCGTGAATGTCAGTGGTCTTCGTCTCGCCGGGCAGCATGTCGCCCTCACGGCCGATGGCGGCATCGGCCGCGAGCGCTCGGATCTGCGGGCTGCCATCACCCTGCCTGACCTGAAGCGAGCCGATCCACGCCTCTCCGGCAAGGGCGAGGTCACGGCACAGCTTACCGGACCGCAGGACAAGCTCGATGCCTCGGCACGGATCGCGGTGACGAATGCGAGCGCGCTCGGTCGTCCGATCCCGCGGCTGTCGCTCGATGCCGTGATCCGCGACCTGCAGGGTGCGCTCGAGACGCGGGCGACGCTCGCGGGTGAGATCGAGGGCAAGCCCGCGACCGGCACGCTGCAATTTGCACGCCTGCCCGATGATGCCTGGGACCTGTCGAAGCTCGATCTCGCCATCGGCTCGGTGAAGCTGACCGGCGCGGTCACGCTCGACCAGGCCAGGCGCGCAGCCGGTCGGCTGACGCTCGCCGCGCGCAATCTCGACGATCTCTCGGCTCTGGCCCTCACCAGGCTCGGCGGACAGCTCGATGCGGACCTCACGCTCGCTCTTGTCGAGGGGCGGCAGAACCTGGACCTGAAAGCCAAGGGCACGCGCATCAATGCCGCCGGGGTTTCGCTCGACAAGCTCGATGCCAGCGTCGGTGCCACGGATCTCCATGGCCGCCCGGCGATCGACGCTGCGATCGCCATCGATCGCGCGGTGATCTCTGGCGAGGCGATCAACGCGATCCGCTTCGATTCGAAGGGCGGGCCGGATGCGAGCGCCTTCACCCTCAGCGCCAATGCCCGGGGCTTCACGCTCAATGGCGCTGGCCAGCTTGTTCCCGGCGATCCGCTGCGGCTCGACATCGCCTCCTTCGATGCCCGGCGCGAGGGCAAACGCATCACGCTGGCCAACCCCGCTTCGCTGAGTTTCCCCACTGGCGGTGTCGAGATCTCGAAGCTGGTGCTCGCCATCGACGCCGGCCGGCTCAGCCTTGATGGCCGGGCGGGCGAGACGCTCGATCTGCGCGTGAATGCGAAGGACATCCCGCTTTCGGCGGTCAAGCTGCTGGCCCCGAAGCTCGATCTGTCCGGCACCTTGAACGCCGAGGCGCAGATGTCCGGCAAGCCGGATGATCTCGCCGGTCCCTGGCAGATCCGGATCGCGCGGCTGGTGACTCCCGAAACCCGGAGCGCCGGCCTGCCTCCGGTCGAGATCAGCGGCAACGGTCAATTCTCCGGCCGGCAGACCAGCGTCGAAGCGACGCTGACGGCCGGCCGCGGCGCGAATCTCGCGGTTCGCGGCACGGCGCCCCTGAGCGCAAGCGGCGCGCTCGCTCTCACCATTCAGGGCAAGCTCGACGCTGCTCTCGCCAATGCGCTGCTCGCGGCGCAGGGGCAGCGGCTGACCGGCACAGTGACGCTCGACCTGCGGGCCGGTGGCACGGCGGCAGCGCCCGAACTGAACGGCGTTGCGACCCTCGCCAATGGCAGTTTCACCGACGCTCTCCAGGGCGTGCGGTTGACCGGGATCGAAGCGCGCATTGCCGCCAATGGCGACAATCTGCGGATTGAACGCGCGGTTGCCCGCGCGGCCAATGGCGGCACGTTGTCGGCGTCAGGCCAGGTCCGCGTCGACCCTGCCGCCGGTTTCCCGGGAGAGATCAAAATCGAGGGACGCCGTGCCCAGCTTGTCTCGAACGGCATCGTGACATCGGTCGCCGACCTCAATCTCGCGATCGGCGGTCCCCTGGCGCAGCGCCCGCGCGTCGATGGGCGTGTCGATATCATCTCGCTTGACGTCGCGGTGCCGGATCGGTTGCCGGCTTCCTTGCGTCCCGTCGACGGAATTCGTCACGTCAATGCGAAGGGCGCTGCGGCGGTGCGGATTGCCGCGCAACGCAAGGCGGCGCGCAGCGCCGGCAAAGGCGGACGAGCGGCGCCTGCCTTCGATGCCGCACTCGCCGTCACCATCTCTGCGCCGAACCGCGTCTTCATCCGTGGACGCGGGATCGACGCTGAGCTTGGCGGCGAGTTGCGCGTCGGCGGCACGCTTTCGGCCCCCGTGCTCGATGGCGGCTTCGATCTCAGGCGCGGCCGCTTGTCGGTCGCGAGCCAGCGGCTCGATTTCAGTCGCGGCCGCCTGACCTTCACGGGTGGCGTGATTCCGGAGCTCGATTTCGTCGCCGAGACCCGCGCCTCGGACGTGACCGCGCGAATCCTCGTCACCGGGCCGGCGGACCAGCCCGCCTTCGCCTTCACCTCCCAGCCCGAGCTGCCGCAGGACGAGGTGCTGTCGCGTCTGCTCTTTGCCCGTGCCTCCGGCTCGCTCTCGCCGTTCCAGGCCCTTCAGCTGGCGCAGACGGCCGCGCAATTCGCGGGGACCGGTGGCGACGATGCCTTTGAGAAGCTGCGCAAGTCGCTCGGCGTCGACAATCTCGACATCCAGATGGGTGCCGGCGGACCTACCGTCGGTGTCTCCCGCTATATCGGCGACAACGTCTCGATCGGAATCAAGGCCGGCGCCAAGCCCGAGGATAGCGGCGTCTCGATCGGCATCGATGTAACGAAGCGGCTTCGCATCCAGGCCGAGACCGGCGCGGATGGCAGCGCTGCCGTCGGCGTCGGCGCCGAGTGGGAATACTGACTGGCGCCAGCGCGCCGTTCCGGATGGCTGTGGCTTGAGTCGCCCATTCCGATTCGAACAGGCCGTGATTCTGCCGCCTTTTGCCTGCAGGACATGCCCAGCCGGGGCGCGCGGTTAACGGCGAGTAAATTTCGACCCTCAAAGCGTGGCGCGCCTGCAACACCGGGTTTCAAAGCACCCCCTCGGACCTCGCGGCGGCGTGATCTCGGTTGATCGGCCACCCGGCATTCGTATGGTGAAGGTGCGTCGGGACGTTCCCGGTCGCTGTTTTTCGTCTTCGCCTCTGAATGGTTCAGGGACGTGGGCGAAAGACCGGGATAGGCGGGTTCGCCGGTTTGGTCTCCTGGGGCCGATCGTCAAGAACACGCCGAAGCCCGAGGGTCTCGAAACT
>NZ_JBFTKS010000026.1:0-115073 GCF_056396065.1 Allobosea sp. 05T433
GCCCGAAAAGTGGTTTCCGGTTTTCGGGCCAGCCGATGCCGGCAGCAAAGGTTCATCGGCCCGAAAAGTGGTTTCCGGTTTTCGGGCCAGCCGATGCCGGCAGCAAAGGTTCATCGGCCCGAAAAGTGGTTTCCGGTTTTCGGGCCAGCCGATGCCGGCAGCAAAGGTTCATCGGCCCGAAAAGTGGTTTCCGGTTTTCGGGACAGCCGATGCTGGCACGGGAAGTCCGATGGCCTGGCAGGTTCGGACACAGACGGACTGACGCAGAAGGGAGCGCGCTGCGGGGCGCTCCCTGTTTTTCGACGGTGTTCCTTCCAACCAGAGACCCGGCTGCGAGTGCACTCATCAAACATACTTGATAATAATCGTATATGGTGATAATATCACCATATGAAATCATATCAATGCCGAATGGCCCGTGCGGCCCTGAACTGGAGCATGCCCGAGCTGGCGCAGAAGGCCGGTGTCGGCGTCAATACCGTCAACCGTTTCGAGGCGGGCCAGGATGCAAGGATGAGCAGCGTCGAGAAGATGCAGGCCGCCTTGTCCGAAGCCGGCGTCATCTTCATCGCCGAGAATGGCGAGGGGGCCGGCGTGCGGCTGCGGAAGGGCTTTGTGCCCACAACTGTCCCGACAGCGTCACATGCCTCGCTCAAGGTCAGCGCCAGCACGGTGCGGGCCCGCGCCGCACGCGCGGCGGACCACGCCATGAGCGAGATGGACGCAAGCACGGCAGAGAAGACGGAACGCCGCGAGCGATTGACCAACGAGCCTGACGTCGTCAGGAAAGCCCGCAGCAAGAGCAGGGACGCATCATGAACCACGACAGACCGCGCCGGCCGACCAGCGCCCGCGACCAGGCCGAAGCCCTGTTCAAGCCGGCCGCGCCGAAAGCGCCACCCGTGATCGAGAAGCGGCCGGCGCTTCCCGGCGCCAAGGAGATGGTGACGCTGCGGATCGACCGCGATGTCCTCGATCATTTCCAGAGCGGCGGACCAGGCTGGCAGGACCGCGTCAACGACGCGCTGCGCCAGGCCGCGGGCCTCGTCGGCGATGACACGCTGAAGACCGAGGATCTCAACTCGTCGAATGACGGCTGAGACGAGCGGCGACGGGCCGCGCCGCCCGAGCATGCTGCGAACAAGCGGCAACGGTCTTTCGCACTGAGCATGCCCTGAACCATTGGTGTCGATCATGTTTTCTGCATTTTGACGATTTCGTCCAAATGCGGCGTGATCTAACGATCTGTGATTGCTTCGGCTTTCCCGAAAACCGCAATCCACTTTTCGGGCCGATGCTTTAGGTCTTGTTCTTGAGACCGTGCAGGCGGATGATTTCGGCGCGAAGCTTGGCCACCGCCGCCTCGCCGCGGACGCCCTTGATGCCGCGCTCTTCGCGATCGGTCGAGCCGGGAACGCCATCGAGGAAGGTGTTGCGCTTCGCGGTCGGCATCGCCAGCAGATAGGCGATCTCGCATTCGTGCCGCCACTCTTCCGACGAGGTCGAGACTTCGCGCCCGGCGAGATGGGACCAGGCGAAGGAAGGGGCAGGGGCAGACAAGGCGAATCTCCTGAAGTGACAGAGTAGCCTTTGTCATTCCCGTAGCGCCGTGACGAGCCGAACGTCGCGGCATCCTCACATGTTTCTGTCCAACTGCCGGTTCAGCGGCCGCATCCGCATTCGGTTCGCCACCGCGATGGAAACCTGGAATCCCGAGCCCGACCTGGGCTCATGACGTCTGGCGCTGCGGCTGTTTCCTGTTCGCACGTCGCTCGCTATTACGGCGCCTCGCGCCTGTGCCCTGCCAGCCGCCGAGCATGTCGAAGACCTCCAGCCCATCCCACGCTTCGTCCTCCTGCGCGCGGCGTTTCGCCAGCGTCACGAGCGCCCAGGCCTTGCGTAGGACCCGGCCCAGAGCGGAAGGCTGCGTCGGCGCGGAATGCGCCCCCGGCGCTCCGCCATCTTGCGGTCTCTGCATGAAATCGTCGCGCCCCACCCGGTGCTTCTTGCTTGGGCCTTCTTGCCGAAGGCCGGCTTTGATTGTCTTCGGGCAGATCGTCGCGATTTCCAGGGCCAGCCGGAAGGTTTCAGATCTCATCCGCAACGCTCGATCCGCGGTATCGATCGCGCTGTCACGGCCCCGAACCGCGAGGAGCCGCGCATTGGGACGTCCAGTCATCAAGATGAGATCGGCGGGCAAGGTGCGGCGTCGCCCGCTCCTGTAGAGCTTGAGGGCAGTTCGACGCCGGGAGGCCAGGGGGGCGCCGCTGATGGGAGTTCAGACCCAGAATCGCCGGTTCAGACGCGCGATGAGCGCTCTCGTCCTGCTCCCGCCCACGCTCGGGTGCGAGCGGAGGCGAGCCAGGCCTCGGCCGTCGACCCCCCGGCTGCGATATCCTGCTCCGCCCAGGTCAGATATGCCAGATTGCCATGGGCGTGCAGGCTCGAGGCCTGAGCCGCGCTTGGGCTCATGCCATAGCGCTTCCGGAACGCACGGCTGAAATGGGCCTCGCTGCGAAATCCGTGCTGATGCGCGATCGCCGATATCTTCAGCCTTCCCGCAGACCTGATCATCACCTGCAGGCTGGCGCTCAGCCGGATCCCGACCAGCCAGCGCCGCACGCCGCCATGGGCCTCGAACGACCGGAACAGTTTCGAGCGCGAGACGCCCAGCGCGGCCATCAGGTCGTCTGGGCCGAAATCCGGGTCGGACAGCCTGCCTCGGGCCAGCCGATGAGCGCGATCGAAGAGCGGAACATCCTCGCGTTCCTTTCTCGGCCCGCCGGAGGGAAGGGCGGTTGCGGCAAAGCGCAGGATGCCGTCGACGGCCGACTGCGCCTGGTCGACGCTGAGCCCGTCGATATGCTCCACCAGGGCCCGGATCAGGGTGCCGAGAAGCTTGCCCGCACTGCTTTGGGCCGTCAGCACCATGCCATGCACATCGCCCTGAAGCCCGGCCGGCGCGCTGGCCCTGTCGAAGGTGAGCGTGATCCCCTCATAGCCGGGCGTACGGGATTCATAGGGCAGCGAATAGTCGACGGCGACGACATCGCCTGGACCATGGCTGCGCTTGCGACCGTCATAATCGGCGACTGCGCTTCCGCGTGTCAGCACATAGAGCGACATCTGGGAGATCGGCCGGTCGTCAATGACGCGCTGGCTCCGGGACATGGACATCGCCGATCCGCCATTGATCTGCACGAAGGCCTCGGGGAGCTGCCAGGAGCGGCCGTGGAAATCGAACTGGGCCGGGTCTGCATCGGCCGGTATGGCGCAGTCGACCAGGCGCGACAGCGCCGTCTTCCAGGCCGCGAAACACTCCATGCCCGGGGGGAACGGCCAGGCAATGCTGCGCGAGGCGCATGTCTGCGAATGGGTCTCGGGCCTGGGCAGAGGCGCCGGCCAGGGGCGTCCCGCGACAGGGCGGCCGATCGCGCCGCCAGATGCCGAAGCCTGTGAGAATGGGGACGGGGCGATCTGCGCTGCGCTGGGTCGATTTGAGATAGTCATATGTCCCCCCGCGGTTCCCCGTTGGCCCATCGCTGGGAACGAGGCGCTTTGGGAGAACTCTAGTCGAGGCGGCGTATTTACCGGCGTTAATCCGGCGTTACACGACCGTTAATCTTGCGCGCCGCACCTTCAGGCCGTGCGGGATGTGACTTTCGAGAGACTGTTGGCAGCCAGCCCCTGCTGTCGTGGCGACGGCCCGGCCGACCAGTGGGGCATCGGGCCGGGACCTGCTGGCGATCACCCAGCCGTCAGCATCTCGGGCTTGATCGGCAGCTTGCGGAGCCGGATGCCGGTTGCCGCATGGACCGCATTCAGCACCGCGGGCGTGAGCGCCGACGTGCCGGGCTCGCCAAGCCCGCCGGGCGCCTCGCTGCTCGCCACGATCTCGACCTCGATCGTCGGGGCCGCATCGATGCGGAGCATCTGGTAGGTGTCGAAATTGGTCTGCTCCACCCTGCCATCCTTGAGGGTGATCTCGCCGTACAAGGCCGCGGTGATGCCGAAGACGACGCCGCTTTCGATCTGCGCCGCGATGGTGTTGGGATTGACGGCGACCCCGCAATCGACGACCGCGACGACGCGGTCGACATGGACATCGCCGCTCTTCGAGACCGTCACCTCGGCGACCTCGGCGAGATAGCTGCCGAAGGATTGCGACAAGGCGATGCCGCGCCCCTGGCGTGGCCCCAGCGGTTTGGCCCATCCTGCCTTCTGCGCGGCACGTTCCAGCACATGGAGCGCACGCGGATTCCCAGCCAGAAGGGCGCGTCGATAGTCGAGCGGATCCTTCTTCGCGGCCGCGGCGAGTTCGTCGATGAAGCTCTCGACCACATAGACATTATGGGTCGGACCGACGCCGCGCCAGAATGCGGTCGGAATTCCCGGGGGTTCGACCCGGACATAATCGACATGCATGTTCGCGATTGCGTAGGGGATTTCGGCTGCGCCTTCCACCGCGTCGGGATCGACGCCGTCCTTGACGGCCGACGGGAAGTAGCGGGCCATGATCGACGAGCCGGCGATGCGGTGGCTCCAGGCGACCGGCATGCCCCGGGCATCGAGCCCGGCACTGATCCGGTCGTAGTAATAGGGCCGGTACATGTCGTGCTGGATGTCCTCTTCCCGGCTCCAGACAACCTTGACCGGGCCCTTGGATTGCTTGGCGATGAGCGCCGCCTGGGCGATGAAATCGACTTCGAGCCGGCGCCCGAAGCCGCCGCCGAGCAGGTGGTTGTGAATCCGCACCTGCTCCGGCTTCAGTCCGAGATGTTTCGAAACGACGAGCTGGGCGATATCGGGAACCTGCGAGCCGACCCAGATATCGCAGCCGTCGCTCGTGACCTCGGCGGTACAGTTGATCGGCTCCATCGTGGCATGGGCCAGGAACGGGGCCTCGTAGATCGCCGCGACCCTGGTCGCCGCCTTGGCGAGGGCGGCAGTCACGTCACCTTCGCTTGTGGCAACGGCGCCGGGGCTTTCCGAAGCCGTTGCGAGGGCGGCCACGATGTCGGCCATCGAGGTGGCCGCATGCGGTCCATCGTCGAACCTGACAGCGCAGGCCTCCAGGCCCTGCTTCGCCGCCCAATAGTGATCGGCGATGACGGCGATGGCGTTGTCGAGCTTCGCGACCTGATGGACGCCCGGAACCTTGAGCGCTGCCGCCTCATCGAAGGATGCGACCGTGCCGCCGAACACCGGAGAGGCGGAGACGGTGGCGACCTTCATGCCGGGCAACCTGACGTCGATGCCGTAGATCGCCGTGCCGTTGACCTTGGCCGAGGCATCGAGCCGCTTGGCCGGCGTGCCGATGATCCGGAAGCTGCCGGGGTCCTTGAGCGTGACATCGCTCGGGACAGTAAGCTTGGCCGCGGCGTCCACGAGCTCGCCATAGCCGATCCGGCGGCTGCTCGCGGCGTGGACGACATAGCCCGGCTGCGTCGTCAGACTGCCTGCATCCACGTTCAGCCTGGTCGCGGCTGCGGCAATCAGCATCTTTCGCGCGGCCGCACCGGCCTGGCGCAGCGGCAGATAGAATGCGCGGATCGAGGTCGAGCCGCCCGTCATCTGCACGCCGGAGATCAGGGGATTGCCGTAGAGCTTTGCATTCGCTGGGGCGGGCTCGACCGCGACATTGCTCATGTCGACGTCGAGCTCCTCGGCGACCAGCATCGGCAGCGAGGTGTAGGTGCCCTGACCCATCTCGATCATCGGGGAGATGACGGTCACCTTTCCCATGCGGTCGATGCGGATGAAGGCCCCCGGCGCAAAGGGTTTCGCTTGCGCGGGATCGGCTGGCTGGGCACCCACCTGCAAGGGCCCACCGATCATCAATCCGCCGCCGACGGCAGCGCTGGCATGGAGGAATGCCCGACGCGAAACGACGTGATCCCCGAGATTCTCTGCATGTGCCATGGCTCTGGCCCTCACCGCGCGCCAGCGATGGCCGCGGCCTGTTTGATGGCTTCGCGAATGCGCAAATAGGTGCCGCAGCGACAGATATTGCCGGACATGGCGGCGTCGATATCGGCGTCCGTGGGCTTTGGATTGCCGGCGAGGAGCGCGCTCGCCGACATGATCTGCCCGGATTGGCAGTAGCCGCATTGCACGACTTCCAGGTTCAACCAGGCCGCCTGGATCGCCTTGCCGGCTGGCGTCTCACTGATCGCCTCGATCGTCGTAACGGACTTGCCCGCGGCATCGCTGATCGCCGTGATGCAGGAGCGGGTCGGCTCGCCGTCGATATGAACGGTACAGGCGCCACATTGGGCGATCCCGCACCCGAATTTGGTTCCGGTCATGCCGAGAATATCCCGGATTACCCAGAGCAGCGGCATGTCGTCGGGGGCATCAACCGCGAGGGAGTGGCCGTTTATGGTGAGATCATGCATCGCGCATCCTCCTCGGCCTGCCCTGGTCGTGCTGATGAAGCTGTCTATCCGGCACCACACCGCCGGGAATGCCAATTTCGGGGGCTCGGAAGTCCGCGGCCGGAACCACCGCTGGAGCCATCGGCACGCATGGCGGTCTCCCCAGCGCGTTGGCAAATCGTTGGCTGATCAGAGGCACGGGACGGAGCATGATATTCGCCGATCGGGCGTCATCGCAGGACGGACTGCGCCCCCAAAACATGGCGGGAGTATGGAAGGGGAAGGGTGGGCGGCGGCACCGGGACTCCGCCCCTGCGAGCAGGTCCCAGTGCGGCGTCGCTCATGGACCGGCCTGGCGTCCGCTCCCGTCCCCTGGCTGGCCTTCGACGCTGCGCGCTTGCGCCCCGCTCCCGGGCGATACGGAACCAGCGCCTCACCCCGGCAGTTCCGTTTCGACACGCAACGGAGGAGTGAGCCCCATGAGACCCGTCGACGTGATCGCAAAATACGCCGGCGTCGAGATCGGCGTGCTGCTCCGTGCGCGTGACAAATATGCCGGCGAAGCCGAGACTGTCTACTGGATGGATTATCCATCGATCGAACACGCCCTGGAGGCCGTCGCAGAGGACCTGTTCGAAGGACGGGTGGAACAGATCACCGCCGATGGCCAGCCGCTGACCCAGGAAGAAGTGAGTACATTGACCCATTAGGGCGGCGCCGGGCGAGCCCTTCGCGGCGCTGACCGAACCAGGCGGGAATCACCGGCATGGCAGCGCATACCGGCTCGCACAGGGTGATCTACGCCGCCCTCGCTGGAAATCTGCTGATCGCCGTGACGAAGTTCGGGGCGGCCGCCTATACCGGCAGCTCGGCGATGCTGTCCGAGGGCATTCATTCCCTGGTCGACACCGGCAATGGCCTGCTCCTGCTCTATGGCCTGAGGCGCGCGGCGCGCCCGCCTGACGCCTTGCATCAGCTCGGCCACGGTCGCGAACTTTATTTCTGGAGCTTCATCGTCGCCCTGATGGTCTTTGCCGTCGGGGCCGGCGTGTCCTTCTACGAGGGTGTTCTTCACATCCTCGAGCCCCACCACGCGACAAATCTCCTGGTGAACTACGTCGTGCTCGGGCTGTCGCTCGTCTTCGAGGGCTATACCTGGCGCGTCGCACTCAAGGAATTCCGCAAGACCAAAGGCAGGCTCGGCTACCTCGACGCTGTCCGTCAGAGCAAGGATCCGACCGTCTTCTCCGTTCTCTTCGAGGATTCCGCGGCCTTGATCGGCCTTGCCATCGCATTCGTCGGCATCACGGCGGCCGCATGGTTCGATCAGCCGATCCTGGATGGCGTCGCCTCGCTCGGCATCGCCGCCGTTCTGGGAACCACCGCCATCTTTCTCGCCCGTGAAAGCAAGGCGCTGCTGCTCGGCGAGGCCGCCATTCCGGAGGTTCAGCGCGCCATCCTGGAGATCGTCCGTGCCGACGAAGAGGTCAGGACGGTCAATGGCATGACGACGGTCCATCTCGGTCCCAACGAGATCGTTGTCGCGCTGAGCCTCGAGTTCGAGGATGATCTGACCACGAGCGGGATCGAGGCGAGCGTCGAACGGATCGAAAGACAAATCCGGGCGACCGAACCCGCCGTGACCTCGGTCTTCATCAAGCCCAAGGCCGCAGCCAGGCGGGTCTGAAGCGCCACTGCGAAACTGGATCGCACCAGCGCGTTCCCCGGACGCGCCAGCCCGTCAGTGCTGCTGCGAGGCAGGCGGCCCATAGCGCAGCACGGCTGCCTTGAGCCTGCGCAATTCTATCGTTCTGATCGGGCTTGGTGGCTTGCTTTCAAGCTGTCCGATCCGCTCGCAGATCAAGCGGAACTCGCGATCGGTCCGGATGGCGAGCAAGACAGGAATCTCGGGCATAGGCGAGGCCTCCGGCGTGGCTGCATCCCCAAAACGAGGGCAGTGTGCAGCCATCGATCCCTTCCTGGCAACCCTTCGAAATTGCCTGCCGGAACAGCACGGGGCGCGGCTCGTCCGAGAGCGCGGGGCGCCATTCCGGCTTCGCTGGCGATGCTGCAAGGGGGCTTCCCAGGCAACCACCTGGATTGGCTCCCGGGAAGGCCGGTGCCGTGGCAGCGAGAGGGCCGAAAGGGCAGGGAACATGCGCGCCGCCCAATCGTTGAATCCAGGTTGTTCCGTTGATCCAGATCGTTGCGTTGCGGTGTCGAAGATGGGTGTTCTGCCGAAAGCGTATCATCCGAGATGGCGGCCCAGCTGGTCTTTCGGTCGCAAGGCGATCCTGCCGGCACGCCCGCGCTCGATCGCGGCCATGCCGACCGAACTCTATCGCGAGCCCTGCGAGGACGGGGACGGCAACCGCTACACGGTGATTGTCTGGCGTCTTTACCCGGGCCTGAGCAGCACCTCCTATACGCTCGATACCGGCGCCCTGGTGAACTATGTCGACGGGCGCAGTTTCGAGATCGCCAGGACAGGGGTGATTATCACCCGGCTGGATTGCCTGTAGGCTCGGGATGCGTGACGGTCCCGCGCGGGGGCCGCCGCCGCCGGGGGCGTTCAGCCAGCCTGTGACGCCACGAAGGTAGAAAAGCCGGCCAGAAATCCGCGCAAGCGATCCCGGGTGGCGGGGTCGCTCAGTTCACCCGCTTCATCGAACAGATTCTGCGCGCGCGAGACCAGCATGCGCCCCTCGAACCAGGGACGGGTGCCGAGCGTCCGCAGCACCGGCAGCCAGGCCTCCTGCGCGAGCACGGTGCCGAAACCACCCATCGAGGCTCCCAGAAACGCGACGGGGCGGCCACCAAAGAGCGGGCCGATATCGCTCGCCGGGCGCGATAGCCAGTCGATCGCGTTCTTCAGCACGCCGGGGATCGAGTTGTTGTATTCCGGCGTGAACAGGATCAGCCCGTCAGCCTGGGCGAGTTGCTGCTTCAGGACCTGAACGGCGGGCGGAATGCCGGTCTCGGCCTCGTCATCGGCGTTGTAGAGCGGGATACCGGCAATGGTGCCCTCGACCAGCTCCGCCCCGTCAGGCATCGACGCCCGGGCCGCCCGCAGCAAGGCGCTGTTGTACGAGCCGCGTCGCAGGCTCCCTGAAACCCCGAGAATGCTGACCATTGCCTGTTTCCCTTGGCTTGTGCGGCGGCGGATATCCGAAGCGCCGGGAATACCGGTTGCCGGCACCGGCGGCCAGCATGGCAGCTTCATGGCCCGCCAGCTGAATGTCGATCTCTCCCGGTCGGCCGGTCGTCACATGCGGCGCGATCGGGGGGGCGGCCAGGCCCATGCGCCAGCTATTCGGGGGCGGGGTCGAGGAAGGGCGCCGATGGCCGCCCGATGAGGGCCTGTTCCAACGGAGCGGCGCATCACATCTGCCGGGGTTGAATCGACCTTACGGCGCCATGGCCCGTAGGCAAGGTGCCTTGAAGCAGGGCCGGCTCGCGCCATCGGAGCTATCGGTCGAGCGCGGCAGGGATGTAGGTCTCGGCCCGCTCAACCCACGCGAGACGCACCATGCAGCTGCAGCCGACGACCCCGATCACGCCCCGTGGCATCGAACTCAACCTGGCTGCTGCCCGCCCCTTCGAGGCCATGCAGGAAGCCCGGAGCCTGCTGAGAACGGCGCGGCTCGTCGCCCTGGCAACGCTCGATCCGCAAAGCGGCTATCCCTATACGATGGCGACCAACCTGGCGGTCGAGCCGGACGGCACTCCGTTCTTCTTCGTCGCGAGGCTCGCCGTTCACGCTCGGAATATCGAAGCCGACAACCGTGTCTCGCTCGGGCTCGCCGAAGCCGGCGCTCCGGATGCGCTCACGCGCCCACGCCTGACGCTGGTCGGCCGCGCGCATCTGATGCCGGCTGCCGAGGAGACTGACGCGAAGGAACGATATGCTCGTCGCTACCCCAAATCGAAGCTCTATCTCGATTTGCCCGATGCCTGCCTCTATCGCGTCGAGGTCGAGGCCCTGCAGATCAATGGCGGCCCGGCCCAGAACGCCAATGAAGTGACGGCAGCCGCCTTGAAGACGGAGCTTTCCGGGGCGGAAGCATTGATGTCGCGCGCCGCAGACGAGATCGATCGCCTGAACAGCTCGGCGGCCGACCTCGCTGCTCTCGTTGCGCTTGCGGGAAACGGCCCCGGCCAGTGGCGCGTCAGCGGCCTCGATCCGGACGGGATCGAACTGTCGACCAGCAGGGAAACCGTCCGGCATTGGTTTGTCCGCCGCGTCACAAGTCTCGACGAGCTGGCCGAGCAGTTGCCGCGCTGAACCCGATTCCGCGCTGTCGCAGAGGGTCAGGCGCGCAAGCGGCAGGACCGCCTCGTCTGCCGGCGCAGGCCCGAGGCGGCTCGCTCTTTGCGCCGTGTGATCGGCTCATCGTCACGCCGCCGAGGGTGGCGTGACGCCTGCGCTCAGCGGAAGGGCGGGCTGTATTGCAGGCCGCCCTTGGTCCAGAGCGCATTGGGCCCGCGCTGCAGCTTCATCGGCGGGTTCAGGCCGAGATGGCGCTCGAAACTCTCGCCGTAATTGCCGACGGCCGAGACGACGCGCACCACCCAGTCGTTGCTGACGCCGAGCGCCTCGCCATATTTGCCGTCGCGGCCGAGGAAGCGCCGGATCTCGGGATTGGTCGCGTTCGCGGCAAGCTCCCTGGCATTGGCCTTGGTGACGCCGAGCTCTTCGGCGTTGATCAGGGCAAACAGCGTCCAGCGCACCAGGTTGAACCAGACATCGTCGCCGCTGCGCACCCAGGGACCGAGCGGCTCCTTCGAGATGATCTCCGGCAGCACCGCATGCTCGTCGGGATTGCGGAACTTGAGGAGATTGGCCGAAAGCGCCGAGACATCGGTGGTGTAGGCGTCGCAGCGTCCGGATTCATAGGCCTTCAGCGCCTCTTCGGGGGTGCCGAAGGCGGCGACCTCGTATTTCATCCCGGTGCGCCGGAAGAAGTCGGCGAGGTTGAGCTCGCTGGTCGTGCCCTGCGCCACGCAGATCGAGGCGCCGTCGAGCTTGGTCGCGCTGGTCACGCCCAGGCTCTTGTGGACCAGGAAGCCCTGGCCGTCATAATAATCCACAGCCGTGAAGGTGACGCCCTGGCCGGAATTGCGCGCGAGCGTCCAGGTCGTGGTGCGCGGCAGGACGTCGATCTCGCCGGCCTGGAGCGGGATCAGGCGGTCCTTCGAACTCAACGGCACGAAGCCGGCCTTCTCGGAATCGTCGAAGACCGCCACGGCGAGCGCGCGACAGATGTCGATATCGAAACCCTGCCAGCGCCCGGCTGCATCCTGCGTCGAGAAGCCGGGAACGCCGTTGCTCGTGCCGCAGATGATCCTGCCGCGATCGCGAATGGTCTTGAGCGTGTCCGCCGCCTGGGCGGAGGCCGCAGCACAGGTCGCGACGAGCGCGGCGGCCGCAAGCCGGATGAATGGGCGTGTCATTGAAGCTTCCCTCTCTGTTTGTTTGTTCTTGCTGTTCTTCTTGCTGTTCTTTGTGCTGGCTGGTTCTGGGCAAAGTTCTCCCTGGCGGCGGAAGCCTGCTCCCGCCGCGTCGGTCTTCGGTCCGGAACTTTTGTCTCAGGCGACCCTGGCGGCCGGCCCGCGTTCGAGCGCGACGAGCAGCGCGTCGAGGTCGTTCCAGAGGTCGTCGGGATCCTCGATGCCGATGCTGATGCGCAGCACGGTGCCCTCCGCCGTCCAGGGGCTGACGGTACGGTCACCCTTGACCGCCATCGGCGCGATCAGGCTGCGCGTGCCGCCCCAGGAGGCGCCGATCGCGAAAATCTTGAGCGCGGTCAGCGCCGCTTCGAGATCCGCCTCGGCAACGGGTTTGAGGACGACGCTGAAGACGCCCGATGAACGGCCCATGTCGCGCTTCCAGAAGGCATGGCCGGGGCAGGAGGGCAGGGCCGGGTGCAGCACCGTCTCGACCGCCGGCGAATGCGTCAGCCGCCGGGCGAAATCCTCCGAGATCTTGCCGATATGGGCGAGCCGCAGGCCCATGGTCTCGATGCCGCGCAGCGCGAGCTGGCATTCATCCGGCGAGACGCCGACGCCGAAGGCGCGCAGCGTCTCCTTCATCTTCTCGCGCAGCGCCATGTCGGAGACGGTGACGGAGCCGAGCAGCAGGTCGGAATGGCCGCCGACATATTTGGTCAGCGCCTCGCAGGCGAAATCGGCGCCATGGGCCAGCGGCTTGAAGAGCAGCGGCGTCGCCCAGGTGTTGTCGCAGCCGACGAGCACGCCCTTGGCCTTGGCCGCCTTGACGATGGCGGGAACGTCCTGGACCTCCATCGTGCCGGAGCCGGGCGACTCGACCCAGACCAGCCTGGTGGCGTCGTCGATCAGGTCGGCGATGCCGGCGCCGATCAGCGGGTCATAGACGCCGTAATCGATGCCGCGCGGCTTCAGGTATTCCTCGCAGAAGCTGCGCACCGGCGGGTAGACATGGTCGGGGATCAGCACCTTGTCGCCGGGCAGCAGCACCGAGAGCATGACGATGGTGACCGCGGCCTGCCCCGAAGGCACCAGCACGGTGCGGACCCCGCCATGCAGGGCGGTGAGCTGCGCCTCCAATGTGCGCGTCGTCGGCGTGCCGTGCAGCCCGTAGGTATAGCCGTCGAAGCCGCGATATTTGCGGGCCGCGAAGCTCGCGGCATCCTTGTATACGATGGTCGAGGCGCGATGCGTTGGCACGGCGAGGCTGGCATAGCCCTCCTCGTTGACGGCCGGGTGGTGAACGCAGCGGGTGAGGTCGTGCATGGCTTGATCCCTTTCGAGGGACAAGCTGTAGGCGGCTGGCAAAGCGAGACAATCAGGCTGCGGGCATGAGACGATGCCTGGCCCTTATGGCTTACGCGGCATCCGCGAGCGCGCGCCTGGCGACCTCGCTCATCCAGCCGACGCAGACCGGCAGGATCGCGTCGTTGAAATCGTAGCGGGCATTGTGGAGCTCGCCCTCCGGACCGGCCGGGCCGTTGCCGATCCAGACATAGGCGCCCGGCCGCTCCTTGATCAGGAAGGAGAAATCGTCGCCCGTGGTGCTCGGCCGCACGTCGCGCCGGACCGGCGCCCCGATCGCCTGTCCCGCCTGCACCGAGAGCGCGGCTTCCGCCGGAGTGTTGATGATCGGCCTGCCGGTCGACAGGATCTCGACATCGGCCTGCATGCCATAGGCCTCGCAGATGCCGGCGATGATGCTCTCCATCCGCTTGATCACCGCCTCGCGCACCTCGGGCCGGTAGGTCCGCAAGGTGCCGAGCAGCGTCACGCTTTCCGGGATCTGGTTGCTGACGACGCCGCCGCTGATCTGGCCGATCGAGAGCACGACCGCGTCGACTGGATCGACATTGCGCGCGACGATGGTCTGGAGCGCGACGATCAGGTGTCCGGCGGCAACGATCGGGTCGCGGGTCTGGTGCGGGATCGCGGCATGGCCGGCAAGCCCGTGCAGGGTGACGCTCCAGCGCCCGCCCGCCGCCATGACCGGCCCGTCATGCACCGCGATGGTGCCGGCCTCGAGCCCCGGCCAGTTATGGAAGGAGAAGACGCGCTCCATCGGAAAGCGCTCGAACAGCCCGTCCTGGATCATCGCCTTGGCGCCGACGCCGTTCTCCTCGGCCGGCTGGAAGATGAACTGGACCTGGCCCTTCCAGCTTTCGTCGCGCGCCAGCGTCGCGGCCGTGCCGAGCAAGGCGACCGTATGGCCGTCATGGCCGCAGGCATGCATCGCGCCCGGAACCTGCGAGGCGTAGGGCGCCGTGCTCAGCTCCTGGATCGGCAGCGCGTCCATATCGGCGCGTAAGCCGACGGTCCGGTTCGAGCCCGGCCGGGACAATGTCGCGACGACACCGGTGCCGCCGACGCCCGCGACGAAGGGAATGCCCAGTTCGGTGAGTTTCTCCTGCACGAAGCGGGCGGTGGCATGCTCGTGCTCGGACAGTTCGGGCTGCGCATGCAGCTGGCGGCGCCATTGCGTGAGCTGGTCGAGAAAGGCCTGGTCCATGATCGGTCTCGGATGATGCGGGTTGCGGCGTGCCCGGGCAGAACGCGGCGCCCGGGCAGGATTCAATGCTCGGGCAGGATTCTTGGCCTGGACGGAACTCAGCGCTGGGCCGAGAGCGCGAGACGCGCCTCGAATTTGCGGATGAGGAAGGAGAGCGTGACGGCGATAGCGAGGAAGAGCGCGCCGACGACCGCCATCGGTTCGCCATAGCGGAAGGTGTCGGAGGCGATGTCGAGGGCCGAACCGAAGGATTCCGGCACGGCGATAACCGCGAGATAGGGAGTCGATTTGAAGATCGAGATGAAGTAATTGCCCATCGGCGCGGCGATGTTGCGCAGCATCTGGGGCGCGATCACCAGCAGCACGGTCTTGGTCCGGTTGAGCCCGAGCGCCTTGGCGGCCTCGAACTGCCCCTTGGGAATCCCGTCGATCCCGGCCTTGAACACCTCGGCGAGATAGCCGCAGTAATACAGGCTGAGCGCGGCGACGCCGACGACGAGGGCGGGCAGCTTGATGCCGTAGACCGGCAGCACATAGTAGAGAAAGTAGAGCTGCACCAGCACCGGCGTGGAGCGGATGAAGTCGATGACGAAGCGCATCGCGTAGCGCATGGGCTTGCTGGAGCGCCTGGTGATTTCCAGCCCGAAGCCGAGCAGGGCGGCAAATACGCAGCTGAGCAGCGTGACAGCGAGCGTCGTGGTCAGCGCGCGCCCGATCGGCGGCACGATCGAGAGGGCGAAGGCGGGATCAAACGTCATGGGCGAATTTCCGCCCGGCGCCGACCTTGCGCTCGAGCCAGCGCCCGACGATCGTCGCGGGATAGCAGAGCACGAAATAGGCGACGAGAAGGCCGGTATAGACCTTCACCGGGTCGTAATGGAGCTGCGAGATTTCCTTGGCCCGGAAGGTCATGTCGCTGAGCGTGATCAGCGAGACCAGCGCCGTGCTCTTCACCAGCTGGATGAACTGGTTGACGAAGGTCGGCATCATTGCGAGCAGCGCCTGCGGCAGCTCGATCAAGAGCAGGATCTGCCAGCGCCGGAAGCCGAGCGAGCGCCCGGCCTCGGCCTGGCCGCGGTCGAGCGACTGCAGGGCGGCGCGCACCGCCTGGCTGCCATAGCCGCCGATATTGAGGCCGAGCACCAGCCCCCCGACCGCGAGGCCGGAAAGCCGGATGCCGAAGCCCGGCAGCGTGTAGTAGAACGCGTAGAGCAGAATGATCACCGGCGACGAGCGCCAGAACTCGATCACCGCGGTGATCGCGGCATGGGGCCAGCCGCGCGTGCTGAACTGCAGCACGCCGGCGATGAAGGCGAAGGGCACGGCATAGGCCATGCCGAGCAGCGTCACCGAGGCGGTGACGCCAAAGCCCTGATAGATCCCGGCAAGGACGTCGGCGAAGCTCATGATCGGGCTGGCGTTTTTGGGCCGGTGCTCACGGCTTTGCCGCGCAGAGATCGGCGGTCGAGGCCTCGGGCGGCATCTCGGCATCGGTGAAGCCGTATTTCGCCATGATCGTCTTCATGGTGCCGTCGGTCTTCAGCGTCGCGAGCCTGGCGTTGTAGAGCGCCTGCAGCTCCTTGTCCTTCGGCGCGAAGACGACGGCGGTCGCCATCATGTATTCCTGCCCGCCCGGCTTGACATAACCCTTGAAGGGCAGGGCGCGCTCGATCGCGTTCATGCCGCCGGCTTCCATCAGCCCGGCGACGCTCGGCGCCGACAGTGTCGCGGCATCGACGCGCCCGGCCAGCATGGCGCTGACCACGGCCTCGTTGTTCGGAAAGAGCAGCAGCCGGTCTTCGGGGACGCCGGCGGCCAACGCGTTCTTCGCATTCTCCGTGCCGCGCCCGCCGCCGAGCTTGACGTTCGGGTTCTTCACGATGTCCTCGTAGCTGTGCAGCTTGAGCGGGTTGCCCTTGAGCACGAGTAGGCCGTCGCCGGCCGAGAGGTCGGGCTCGCTGAACAGCACCTGCTGGCAGCGCGCCGCGGTGATCGCGACGCCCGACGCGATGATGTCGAAGCGGCTGGCGAGCAGGCCGGGGATCAGCGCGCCGAAATCGGCGACGGTGAACTCGATCGCCTTGACGCCGAGCGGGGCAAGCGCGGCGCGCACGAGGTCGGGGTGATAGCCGACGACATTGCCGTCCTTGTCGCGATAGCCCCAGGGCGAACGGTTATGGATGCCGATGGTGATGGTCTTGCCCGAGAGAGTCTTGAGATCCGGCTGCTGGGCCTGCGCGGTCCAGCCGCTCAACGCAGCCAGTCCGAGGGCGGCGACACCGAGCGCCAGGCGCCGGGAAGGAAAGCTCATCGGTAAATCCCCTGTCATTGGCTGAGGCTGCGCCACGCTCTACGGCCGTTTGCAGCGCGGCCCCGGTCATCCCTGCAGGCCGAGCCTGCTGCGAGGCACGATAGCGGCGGGTCGGTTCGCGACAATCAGGCTGGGGAAATAGCTTGATGCCTAAATCTTATACCTGCTGGTCCCTTCCAGCCGGGACGCATCCGCGAGCGCTCCGGGGTTCCGCGTGGCTGCCCGCACGGGCGAGGGGCGGGGCGAAGGCGGAATCTGGCGGAAAGCGGCGTTCTCGATCGCGTTCGAGGTCTCGGGAGAGCGGATTTTGAAACATGCCGGCCGCTCATTCCATCGGAGACTGCCATGTTTCAACGCTCACTCCTTCAACGCTCACTCCTGGCGGCCGGGTCATGGCTGCTGACCACGGTCCTTGCGCATTCCGCTGACGCCATTGGGTTTCTGCAGACGACGCTCGACCCGAAGGGGAAGCGGCCGCTTCAGGTTAGCATCTGGTATCCGACGAAACAGGAGGGCAAGACCGAGATCGTCGGAGACAATCCCGCCTTCCATGGGGTTCCCGTCATTCGCGGTGCCGCGCCGCTCTCGGGTGAACTGCCGCTTGTCGTCCTGTCGCATGGCTATGGCGGGAGCTGGCGCAATCTCTCCTGGCTTGCTGCGGAGCTGGCCGCACGCGGCAGCATCGTCGCGGCTCCGGACCATCCGGGCACGACGACATTCGACATGCCACCCGCGCAGGCGGCGATGCTGTGGGAGCGCCCGCGTGATCTGAGCCGGGTCATCGACGCCGTGGAACGCGATCCGACGCTCGCGGGCAAGGTCGATATCAGCCGGGTCTCCGCGATCGGCCATTCCCTGGGAGGCTGGACGGTTGCGGAACTGGCCGGGGCACGCTTCGACACGAAACGGTTCGAGACCGATTGCAAGGCCAATACCAGCCCGCGTGCCTGTGTCCTCAGGGGTGAGCTCGGCCTGGACAAGCGCGAACTCGAAGGCAACCTGGCCGACCCGCGCCTCAAGGCGTTCGTGTCCCTCGACCTCGGCCTTGCAAGAGGCTTTACGCCCGAAAGCCTGGCGAGCCTCGACATGCCGGCGCTTGTGATCGGCGCAGGGATCGATATCGACGGGTTACCCGCGAAGTTTGAATCCGGCTATCTCGCGGAGCATCTGCCGAAGCCGTCCGCGACCTCGGTCACCATTCCCGACGCGACGCATTTCGCTTTTGTCGGGCTCTGCAAGCCGGATGCCGTCGCCCTCATCGAAAAGGTCGAGCCCGGCAGCGGCATCATCTGCAGGGATGATGGAGCGCGTGGCCGCGACGAGATCCACCGTGAGATCGCCTTTCTCGTGATCGGCTTTCTCGCCAGGTCCATTCCGGTCAGGCCGTAGAACGGCTGGTCTCCCCGGCAGGCGCACCGCCCGCGCGGCGATACTCGCTCGGCGTCGTGCCGGTCACGCGCGCGAATTCCCGATTGAAATTCGATTTCGTCTGGAAACCGCACTCGAACATCACCCCCGTGACCGGCAGGTCGGTTTCTCCGAGCAAGCGCATGGCTTCGCGAACCCGATATTCATTGACGAGTTGCGGCAAATTGCGGCCAAGCGTGCGGTTGATCGCGTTCGACACGGATCTTGAAGGCAGCCCGAGGCGGCGGGCAAGGCGGTTCACGGTCAGGTCCGGATCGCGATAGATCGTCTTCTGGCGCATCGCGGTCTCGACCATCGCCATGATCCCGACGTCCTCCTCCGTCGCGGAGGCCGACGCCGCCTCGTTCGGCCGATGCTCGGGCTCCTCGGTGCGGGCCGGGTCGGATCGATCGAGGGGCTCGTCGTCCGGGACGCTGCGGCCGATCACCGCGATTGCATAGGCGATGACGGGAAGGAGGAGGAGGTTGCCGACTGCCACGATCACGGCCGCGTGGCTGCCCTGATGGGACCCGAAATCCGCGGCGATCAGAAGATCGATGATCCCTGAGCAGATCAGCAGCAGGCCTATGACGGAAACCGCCCTGCGCGCGCCCTGGGCATCGGAGAGACGCACGCTCTCGAACTGATCGGGCCCGGCATGGCCGTGGCGAACCAGGGCCGCGCCATAGCCGAAAAAGAGCAGGGCGAGAATGAGGTCGATCGGCGCCTGCCAGCGCTGCCACAGGCAGGACAGGATGAGGATCGCGACCGGGGCCAGAACATGCAGCCAGGATCGCAGTGCGGGAGGCTGCCGCAGCCTTGCAAAGCAGAGCCAGGCGATGGGCGGCAGCAATGCCGCCATGACGGGCTGCAGGAACCGGACCCAGGGGGCGTCGATCGTCCAGCGCAAGCCGACCGTGACCACCAGCAGAATGCAGGTGCCGATGAAGAGAGTGACCGGTTTGAGGAGGGGCCTGTCCTGAAGGAAGACCCGGATAAGCAGGATCGTCAGCAACAGCGCCACCACGAAGGGCAATGGTATCGCAGGCATCCGGTGATCTCTCATCCCTATCGGGTTCAGGCAGGCGATTGACCGGCTTGATGCCGCAATCCCGGCCTCATGTCTCCCAGGCTCAGGTCACGTCGTTCAGAGCATGCTCGATGCGACCTGGAGCATCGGACCGAAAAGTGGAATCCGGTTTTCGGAAAATCCGACGCTTAAACAATGGGCTAGATCGCCCATCTTGCGTCCGAACGGACGCACGGCGAACTAGCGCGAGGCGAGCAGGCAGTCGATGAAATCGCGCACCAGCTGCGATTTTGGCCGGTCGAGCGGCAGGATCAGCAGGCTCTTGCTGTGCACTGCCGGTTCGAACGGCTTCAGCACGATCCGGCTCATATCGGCGCCGGCGACCGCATAGGGGCTGACCAGGCCGATGCCGACGCCTTCGGCGACGAGCGCACAGACGGTTGCGGCATAGATCGTCTCGACCACGACATGCGGGCTGACTTCGGCCTGGTGAAAGACCAGGTCGAGCCGCTGGCGGGTCCGGTCCTCCGGCACATAGGCGACGAAGGGCTGGCGGTGCAGGTCATGCGGCGTGATCAGGTCGCGCTCGGCCAGCGGATGCTCGCGCGGGATCGCGCAGAGCACGCGCGGCGAGACGAAGGGCTGGTGCAGCACGCCGCTGACATCGATCTCGTCGGCGGCGAGCCCGATATCGAACTGGCCGGAGACGACGCCGTCACGCACGTCGCGCGAGGGCAACACCATCAGGGTGACGCCGATATCGGGATGGCCCTCGCGGAAGCGCCGGACGGCGCGGGGCACCAGCGACGAGCCAAGCGCCGAGAGCGAGCCGATCCGCAATTGTCCCGAGCCATGGTCGCGGATGCGGGCAGCCGTGGCCCGGAGCGTGTCCATGCCGCGAAACGAGGCCTCGACCTGCGCATAGAATAGCTTGGCCTCGGGCGTCGGGATGATGCGGTTGCGCACCCGGTCGAACAGCAGGAAACCGACCGAGCGCTCCAGTTCGGCGATGGTGCGGCTGACCGCCGGCTGCGTGATGCCGAGCAACTCGGCTGCGCGCGAGACGGTGCCGGACTTCATCACGGCGGCAAACGTCTCAAGCTGGCGGTGATTCAAGTCATGGCACCTCGGCAGGGGGCCGGCAGATTACACCGGCCGCGCCCCATGGCGAGGCGCGTTCGAACGCGCCGGGCCTCCGGTGGATGCAAGGCTGCGCGCCCTCAATGGAGAATCTGCGACAGGAAGAGCCTGGTGCGTTCGTGCTGCGGGTTCTTGAAGAAGGCGTTGGGCTCGTTCATCTCGACGACCTGGCCGGCATCCATGAAGATGACGCGGTCGGCGACCTGGCGCGCAAAGCCCATCTCGTGGGTGACGCAGAGCATGGTCATGCCCTCCTCGGCCAGGCTCACCATGGTGTCGAGCACCTCCTTGACCATCTCGGGGTCGAGCGCCGAGGTCGGCTCGTCGAACAGCATGATCTTCGGGCTCATGCAGAGCGMGCGCGCGATCGCGACGCGCTGCTGCTGGCCGCCCGAGAGCTGGCCCGGATATTTCAGCGCCTGCTCCGGGATCTTCACGCGCTTGAGATAGTGCATGCCGATCTCCTCGGCATCCTTCTTCGGCATCTTGCGCACCCAGATCGGGGCGAGCGTCAGGTTCTCCAGGATCGTCAGATGCGGGAACAGGTTGAAGTGCTGGAAGACCATGCCGACATCGCGGCGGATCTCGTCGATCTTCTTCAGATCATTGGTCAGCTCGGTGCCATCGACGATGATCTGGCCCTTCTGGTGTTCCTCGAGCCGGTTGATGCAACGGATCATCGTCGACTTGCCCGAGCCTGAGGGGCCGCAGATCACCAGCTTCTCGCCGCGCGCCACCTTCAGGTTGATGTCGCGCAGCACATGGAACTCGCCATACCACTTGTTGACCCCGATCATCTCCACGGCCGTATCCGTGTTCAGGGAGGTCTGCTTCAGCTGTCCGTGGGCCGAGCATAGGAACCGGGCCCCGGCGGGCAATCCGCCGGCAGGCATGACTTCATGCCGGAATGTTATGCCGCCGGGCGAGGGCGACCGCGACGCCGGGGAACGCCCCTCAGCGGCGCCGTCGATGGCGCCGCTGCTCCAGGCGAGGCTCCCGTTCTGACCCGGCTGCTCCATGGGCGCAGGGCGCGGCGGCGATTGGCCCGGGCGCCATGCCGTGATCGCATCGACTGTGGCATCCCTGCTCCTTGTGGACTCCGGGCGGGTAACAAAAGCGTAATCGGGTAGAGAAAACCCTGTACAAATTTGCGTATTTGACGTTTCACTGCCCCGCTTTCTCAGAGGATATCAGGCTTTTAAAAGGTATTCATTCCTCTGGTGATTTTTTGATCATAAAATCTGTCCGAGATTAAAGTTTGATCGGAAAGATCTGACTGTAGTGAGTATTTTAGTTGCAGTTCTTGGTCATCGTCCACTTCTGGTAGAGGGCATCGCAGCTCTGCTGAAACGTCGCGCGGGATCGCGAGATCGTCAGCGCAGTCTTGCTCGGCGAGATGACGATCACGAGGCCTGCACGAAACCGGATGGGCAGGATGGGGGCTCGCAACGCGTCGAGGCGGTGATCGCAGCACGGGCGTTACCGCCCGGGCGTGCCTGAACTCTGCGCCGACCCGTGACCGGATGGAAGGACTGCCGATGCACATGATCCCGATCGTGGCCGCTGTTTCCGCCCTCGCACTCACCGGTGTCGCCCAGGCCCAGGCTCCGCCTGAAGAAGCTGCTGTCGACCGCGAGGTCGGGCTCAGTCCCGTGGCTGCATCGGGACCCTTGAGGAACCGGTCGGTGATCGTCGTCGATATCCGCGCGCTGCCAAAGCCGGAACGGCTACGCGTCACCCGGATCGTCGCAGCACGCGGCGATGACGAACTGCAGAAGCTCCGGACGGCGATCGATGCAGCACCGCTCCTCGCCCTTGCGCTTCGGGCGCAGGGGCTGTCATCGCTGCAGGTGCTCGTCGCCGAGACCGGTGCCAATGGGCGGCTGACCCTGATCACCAGGAAGAGGTTCTGACGGCGATGGCGGCCGGCAGCGCCAGGGGGCGTGAACGCCCTGGCCTCGTCGCGGCGGCTGTATTCCCGGCTGGCGACCTTATCGGCATGACCCGGCAACCCCATATCCTGGCGACCGGCGCAAGCGCGCAACCGGCCAGCCGGAGGCGTTCATGGACATCGTCGTCACGCAGCTCGAGCACAGCGTTTGGGAAATGAAGGACCGGCTCGGTCGCCATTTCGGAACGATTGTCGCGGAGCGGGATGACGACTTCTGGATCGGCCCGCAGAACCGCGGCGTGCTGGCGCTCCCCATGATCCGGTTCGGCCCCTACGCCTCGCTTGGCGCCGTGATGACCGCTATTCAGGCCTATATGCGCTACGAGACCGGCGACCTCAATCAAAGGACGAGCTTCGCTCCGCGGCGCCCCCGCGATCGCTTCACGGTCGTGCCTGTCAGCCCGTCGGCAGGCCGCGCCTGAGGCGTGGCCAAGATGACGCGGGCGGGCTGCTTGCTTAATCCGCCGATTGAGCGTCCAGTGAAGCGGCCGTCTCGCTTCGGACCGAACTGAGACCAGCCCCGACGCCGACCTTGCCTCGGCCCACCGCAATTCCAGTCGAGCCCGGCAAGGCCAGGCATTTGGCGCGATCCCGCGCCATGTCCGATGCCGCTTAGATGATATCGCCGGCGGCCTGACCCAGGTCTCCGGACGATCGCTCGCGAAGCGGCGACCAGCCTCGGCCTTGGCCTCAGCTTTAGCCTCAGCCTTAAGGTTCAGCCTCTCCGCGGATGGTCCGATCCCGGCAACATGCGATGGAGACCACCATGACAAGCCTGTGGCTGAGTTTGGATCATTGCCGCGCGCTCGGGCTGTGGATGGCACCGCGCTATCCCGCCTGGCTCGCTCTCTTCACCCTTGCCGGAGCCTTCGCCTTGATTGCGGCGGTCGTGATGCATTGAAGCGCCATCCGTGACCGGTTCCGCTAGGCGTCCAGATAGGCCTTGACCTTGCCCAGGCGCACGGCGGCCTTGAGGGCGGCATGGTCGCGCTCCGCCTGGTCGGCATAGCTCACCGAGAAATCGCCCAATGCCTCGTCGAACTGGTCGTTCGATCCGAGATAGCCGCTGATGCCGTCGGCGTTGCCGGCAACAGCATGCGCGCGTGCCAGCACCCAACCGCAGGCGAGGGCGTAGCTCAGGAGCAGCTCGGCGTCGAAGGTCACGACCAGCGGCTTGATCTTGGCGTCGCGCAACTGCCGCACATAGAACTGCTTGCCTGAAAGCTCGGCGGTGACCCAGCCCAGGAACAGATCCGATGCAGGCTGCATCAGGCGCTGCCCGACGACGACGCGCTGACCGTGCAGGGAATAGGCGCTCGTGCCGGCATAGGGCTCGAGCACCGAGGCCACCGCCTCCTTGAACTGCAGGAACAAGGGGTCGTTGCAGGAGGACATCATCAGGACAACCCAGCAGCGGCGCCCGACACTGCCGACGCCGACGACCTTGATGGCTGCGTCGACCAGATGATAGCGGTCCAGCAGGACGCGACGGTCCTCGGACAAGGTCTCCCGGTAATCGCGGAAGATCCGCTTCAACTGCTCCTCGAAATCCGGACGCCGCGATCCCTCGGGATGGTAGATCAGGGGCGGCATGTCGCGAATGCGGACGCGACCGCCAACCATGTCCGTTATCTTGGGAAAATCGGTTTCCGAGCCGTCCTGCTGGGCCGCCTTCGCGATCCGCTTCTGAATTCGGCCGCGTTCGCGCGCGGGCGCCACGGAGACGAGATCGTCTCCCGTGACGCGCGCGTACCAGACGTCGAGCGGATGCATGTCCGCGTAAGTCGCAAGGTGCCTGCGGTAGCTGCGCACGCAGGCGATGGCGGTGTCCCGCGCGGTCCTGGCCGGCAATCCGATCGACCGGGCCGCGAGGACGAACGAGGTCGCGAGCCGCTTGATGTCCCACTCCCAGGGGGCGGGCAAGGTCTCGTCGAAATCGTTGATGTCGAAGAGGATGTTGCGTTCGGGCGTGGCAAAGCCGCCAAAATTCATCAGGTGGCAGTCGCCGCAGGCCTGCACCTGGATGCCGGTGTTCGGCGTGGTGCTGAGATCGGCTGCCATGATGCCTGCTGATCCCCGGTAGAAAGCAAAGGGCGACTGCAGCATGCGCCCATAGCGGATGGGGACGAGCTCGGGAATGCGATCGGCATCCGCCGCCTGAAGAAGGGCGAGCGGGTCGGGGCGGCTTCCGTTCGGCGCCCATGTCCGATGCTGCGGGCGGGGGACGCGATCGCGAAGCGCCTTTCCGGCCTCCATCCGCTCCGCCAACGACATCACCCGCGTGAATTCATCCGGTAGCGGCCGATTGGTGAGGATCTCGTCGGCGCTGGCGCCGTGCAGGACCTCCAGCTCAGACCTCTTTGGCGACGCGAGCCTGTTCGATCTTGCAGACATGACGCCCCCACACAGAAAACAGCCGGTGCAATCTTTGCGTAAGGTACGCCTTTTCGCGAATTCGAGAACTGCCTTTGAGGCCCTGATCGCACCGAATTGTCGGCTCGTTCCGCGCGTCGTCTCTCCGGTGTGGGCAGCGCCACGCCACAACCGCCGCGCCTGGCCGGGCATGGCCCAATGTCCTTGCAGTATCCCCCACCGCATTGGCCGTGATTTTTCGAGGCACAGGCCAATTGGCCCGCGGCTTGTGCTTGACGGATTGCCCGCTGCCGCGCTTGCTTGCCAGCCAGGGATGGTGGAGAGCACCATGCGCCGCGAAAAGCCCAGCCCGATACGCGCCGATACGCAAGGAACCAGCCGTTCTGCAGGGTCGGTCCGGCCTCGGGCGCCCGGCGCGAGCGCAATCCCGCGCATGGTCGTGAATTGGCTGGGTAGGGTTTTCACCGGCCGCGCTGCCCGCCCTTGGTCCGACGACCAGCGCAGCATATCGACGGCGTTCGGCGACCCCGCTTCGACCAGGCTGGGACAATCCTTCGGCGCGGCTGCCGATCAACATCCCGGCCTCTCCGGCTTCAGCCTCCTGATCCACGGGCGTGAGGCCTTCATCGCCCGTCTCGCGCTGGCCGACCTGGCCGAGCGCAGCCTCGATATGCAGTACTATTCCTGGGACGGCGATATCACCGGCCGCATCATCGTCGACAGCGTGATGAAGGCGGCCGATCGCGGGGTCAGGGTTCGTCTTCTCGTCGACGACGCCTTCTACAAGGCCAGCGATGCCGTCAAAGCCGCCCTCGACGCGCATCCCAATGTCGAGATCCGCCTGTTCAATCCGGTGACAAACCGGCGCTGGTCTGCGCTCGACTATATCGTCGATTTCGGCCGGCTGAACCGCCGCATGCACAACAAGCTGATGGTTGCCGACAATGCTGCGGCGATCGTGGGCGGCCGCAATATCGGCGACATCTATTATGGCGTGAACACGATCGCCAACTATCGCGATCTGGACGTGCTGGCGGTCGGGCCTGTCGTGCGCAATCTGTCCGATGTTTTCGACCGGTTCTGGAACAATCCCTCGACCGTGCCGATCGCGACGATCGTCGAGCGCAGCTATGGCGCCGCCGATCTCGATGCCATCCTCATTCGCCTGCGCGCGGAGATCGCCGCCGCCGAATACCCTTATCCGATCGACCAGGACCTCGACGAACTGGCACTCCAGAGCGCGGAGCTTCGCGACAATCTCGTCTGGGCACAGGGCCGGGTCATCGCCGACGATCCGGAAACCATCGCGCCGGGCATCGAGAGCGACCATGTGGTTGCGTTCATCCGCGGGCGTGTCGCCGAGCTGAAGCAGGAATTGCTCGTCGAGACGCCGTATTTCGTGCTTCCCGCCAGGGCGCAGGCAACCGTCAAGGCGCTGCACGAGCGCCATGTCCGGGTGCGCGTGCTGACCAATTCGCTGGCTTCGAACGACATGCTGCCGGCGCATTCCGGCTACGCCAAGACCCGCCGGCGGCTGTTGGAGAACGGCATGGAGCTCTACGAGCTGCGCCCGGATACCGACGCCTACCGGCCGGGCTGGTCGCTCCGTTCCGGCCGGTCACCTGCAGCCTTGCATACCAAGGCCATGGCCTTCGACCGGCAGGCCGTGTTCATCGGCAGCTTCAACCTCGATCCGCGCTCCGCCGTGATCAACACCGAGGCCGGGCTCTATATCGAGAGCCCGGAGCTGGCGGAGAGGCTGGTCGCCTACATGGCGACCGGCGTCGGGCCCGCCAACAGCTACCGTGTTCTGCTCGAGCCGAATGGCGGGATCGTCTGGGAGACGGCGCGGGAGGGGCAAAGCGTCCACTATCGGGGCGAGCCCGAGACCCGTTTGCGCCGGCGCCTCGTCGCCGACCTGTTGAAGCTCCTGCCGATCGACTCGCAACTCTGACGCCCACAATCCGGCTCGCGCGGGCAATGTCCGGGTGCTCGTGGGCGGGGCATTCATCGCGAGCGTCCTTGCCGGGGCGGCCATCAGCGCCGTGCGACAGGGGCAGGGCTCACGGGCTGCGCTCCCGTTGCAGTGACTGGGGCCGCGCCACGGCTTCCGATGCCATGTCGCCGCGAGCCGTGGGCGGCGGTCCGGCGCGCAGTGCCGCGACAGCGTCCCGCGCGCTCTCATAGGCGAGTTGCAGCGGCGCGAACTCCTCGTAGCTGCATCGGCGCTTGTAGCCGAGGGCTGCCATGTCGATCGCCAGGACGCCGAGTTCCTGCGACAGCCCTTGCGCGTCGGCTGGATCGGTCGAGGCGCCGGCGCGTTCCGTGATGTCCTTCAGGCGGGACAGGATCCCGCCCATCGGATCGGCGCCGCCCTGGTTGAGGAAGCCGCCGGCGGCGGCGAGCATCGAGCTGATGACCCCGCCGACCAGCACGACATTCCAGATCTGTTCGCTGAACAGGGTCGACCAGCTCGTGTCCGTATCTTCCAGATAGGCGGCGGTTCCGGGGTGAAGCGGAAAGCGTGCGTCCTTTTCGCTGTCGGGCGGGGTGATCAGGCTGGCCAGCGGAATCTCGCGCGCCAGCTCGCTGCGCCGTTCGAGCAGGCCGCGCGTCACCTCCATGATCGCGTTGTTGTAGAGCCGCACGCGCATGGGGCCGGTCGAGGCGCGATTGGCGGCCAGCGCGGTTGGAACCCCGACCGTGTCGACATCGTCGTCGGGAATGGACAGGCGCGGAAAGGCGTTCTTCTCGATCGTCTCGGAGCTGGCGGCCGGTGTGTTCTGCTTCAGGGACTCGCCAAGCTCGATGCTGAGGATGGTCGGGGGAGTCTTGCGCTTGTCGCCGACCGCGGCAACCACGTCCCTGACCACGGGATCGGCGGGGACGCCGAGCACGACGACGCAATCGAGCTGTCCGCCGGCGACGAGCCGGGCGACATCCTCGGGCTTGATGATCGTCATGCGGACATCTGCCGGTGTGAGGCCCACCATGTCGAGCAGCCGGACGAAAGACGGCTCGTCGAGCGGTGAGCGGGAGACAAGGCCGAGGCGCTTGCCCTTCACGTCGGCGAGGGTCTCCAGCTTGAGCCTGGCCGGTGCTGCAGCGATCATGAGATTGGTGCGCAGCATTGCGACCAGTGCAGCCCCGGTCGGCAGGGGATCGTCGAGCCGCAGCACGGCGAGGTCGACCTCCCGTTTCTCCAGCAGCTGACTGCTTTCGTGCATGTCGGCCGTCGTGACCAGGTCCAGGCGCGCCCCGGCCCGGTTGACGTCGAGCAGGCGATTGAAGGCGATCAGCAGCTTGGCATCGATCCCGTCCTTGGGGCCGGCCGCGACGCGCAGATGCAGGGGCTGGGACCAGGAGAGATAGCCGACGACGGCGGCGGTGAGCAGCGCGAAGGCCGCCGCGGCGATCAGCAGGAGACGCGACATCGAGATGTTCATGGCACATGTCCCGAACTGCGCCTCGCTTCGAAGACGTCGGCTCAGCCCCTGCAAGCCAGGATAAGTCGGACCCTGAACCCATTCAGCAGGGGCAGCCCACGAGCTCGGCAGGGCAAGCTTAGCGCACTATACGGCCACGTCATCCATGGCATTGGCACGTGCTCCGCTCTCGCAGGGCTGCAGAGCCGGGCATTCGGATGGTCGGGATGGCGAACTGGCGCAGGAGGCCAGCAGGAATGGCGCCGAGGCGCGTCGTGTAACGGCCAGGTTCGGCCTTCATGGCAGAGGCCAAGCATGTCGGCTCTCCCGCTCCATTACGAATTGACGCGGTCTCCTTCTCAGTCACAATGAATTCTGCGTGGCCTTTGTCGACAACAAATGTTCGCCGAATATCAAATCGATGATTACATAAATCGGTGCATCGGTATACTGATCTACGGAAGATAAATTCTGGGCTTCCGAATTTAAGTTCTGACATCTCTAGCGGAAGCGGGAGACTGAAATGAATAAAATTGCAATTGGATTGTCTCTGGGTGTTCTTCTTGGTTTTGGATCTGTACATATCGCGATGGCCCAGGGTTCGCAGCCAGCGCTGACCGAAGCTGAGGCTCAAGCCATTGGGGTCGATGCCTATCTCTACTTCTATCCATTGCTCTCCATGGACGTAACCCGCAAGCAATCCACGAACATCGAGGCCGGAAAAGAATTCGGAAAGGGCCCGATGAACATGTTCGTGAACGTGCCGGCGTTCCCGCCGGCCGATATGAAGGTCGTCGTCCGGGTTAATTTCGACACGCTCTATTCCATTGCGTGGCTCGATCTGACCAAGGAACCGCAGGTCGTCTCCGCACCCGACACGGGCGGCCGTTACTATCTTCTGCCCATGCTCGACATGTGGACCGACGTCTTCGCATCGCCGGGATGGCGGACGACGGGGACGCAAGCCGGCAATTTCCTGATCACACCTCCTGGCTGGACCGGGACGGTACCAGCCGGGATGGCGCGTATCGGCGCGCCGACGCCCTATGTCTGGATCATCGGCCGGACGAAGACGGACGGTCCGCCGGATTATGAGGCCGTTCACAAGGTCCAGGCCGGCTACAAGGTTACGGCCCTGTCCGACTGGGGCAAGGCGCCGAAGCCGGTCGAGGTGAAGATCGATCCCAGCATCGACATGAAGACGCCGCCGAAGGTTCAGGTCGACACCATGCCTGCGGCTAAATACTTCGCCTACGCCGCCGAGTTGTTGAAGCTTCATCCGCCGCATTCCACGGATCAGCCGATCATCGCTCAGATGAAGCGCATCGGCATCGTGCCGGGCGAGAGCTTCGATATCGACAAGCTCCCGCCGGCGGTAAAGAAGGGCCTCGAAGCTGCACCCGAGGCCGGGCAGAAGCTCATGGAATGGAAGATCCCGACGCTCGCCCGGGTGGCGAACCATTGGTCGATGAACACCGATACCATGGGCGTCTACGGAAACTACTATCTCAAGCGCGCTATCGTTGCGCAGGTAGGCCTGGGCGCCAATCTCCCCGAAGATGCGGTCTACCCCCTCAATCTCGGTGACGAATCTGGCAAGCCGCTCGACGGCGCCGGCAAATACACGCTGCATTTTGAAAAGGGCGCCCTGCCACCCGTGAACGCCTTCTGGTCGGTCACGCTCTACGACCCGGAGGGATTTCAGGTCGCCAACAGTCTCGATCGCTTTGCGGTCAGCAGCTGGATGCCGTTCAAATTCAGCGCCGACGGATCGCTCGACCTGTATTTCCAGAATGCCAATCCGGGCAAGGACAAGGAGGCGAACTGGCTTCCGGCGCCGAAGGGCGAGTTCAATCTGACGATGCGGCTCTACGGCCCGAAATCCGAGGTCTTGACCGGCAAATGGAACCCCCCAGCCATCACCAGGGCGCAGGGGCTTCCGGCCGTGGTGGGCCAGTAATCCCCAGGAGAGGGCACCGGAACGAACCCGCTCCGGTGCCCCGGCATGTGAAGCCCTGGATCTCGCGGTTGCCCCGCGTGAGTGAATGGCGCGGAGGCTGCGGTCGGTCAGTCAGCCCTGGTCGCGGCGGGGCGATCCGCAAACGCCCTTCGACCGGACTGGACCCTCTAAGGCATCGGCCCGAAAAGTGGATTGCGGTTTTCGAGAAAGACGATGCAAACACAAAGGGTTAGATCAACGAACCGGATACGATTTCCGGTCCGATGATCCAGGACGTCAGTTACTCCAGACCGCAGGCTCGGCGGTGATCGAAGACGGCCATCGGCGGTGTCATTCGCGATGAGGGCATTGGACCCTTCTGGAAGCCCGAAAGCCCCGCTCGGGCTGCGACAGTGATGACTGCAAGGTGTATTATCCCTCGGAAACGGGCCGGTCGCCGGCCCGAGAATGCGCTTGTGCTCCCCGCCGGGGGGCTTGCCGCGTCCCAGAAGGATTTCTCAAGACATGGCAGACCCACGCACATTGGCGCAGGCGATCGTCAATACGATCCCCGAGCCATTTGTTGTGCTCGACGATCAGCTTCGTGTCCTGGCAGCGAGCAACGCCTTCTGCACCGCCTTCCGCATCGATCCTGACGAAGCGCCGGGCCGTCCGCTCTCCACGCTGGGCGACGGCCAATGGGACATCGCTGCCCTTCGCGTTCTTCTGGAACGGATCATTCCCACGCATGCCGTCATGGACGGGTTCGAGGTCGAGCATGATTGTCCCGATCTCGGCCGGCGGACCATTCTCCTGAATGCCCGGCAGATGGTCGACGAAGACGGCTCGGCCACAAGGATCCTTCTCACCTGCACCGACGTCACGGCGCGTCGGGCGGTCGAGCGGGAGAAGGAGGAGCTTCTCAGGCAAACCGAAGAGCTGCTGCGCCAGAAGGATGTCCTGCTTCAGGAAATCCAGCACCGCGTCGCCAACAGCCTCCAGATCATCGCCAGCATCCTGCTGCTGAAGGCGCGGGCTGTCTCATCGGAGGAAACCCGCCAGCACCTGAAGGATGCGCATCAACGCGTCATGTCGGTCGCCGAAGTGCAGCGGCATCTCCACACCTCCGAGGCGATCGACCAGGTCGAGGTCAGCTCCTACCTCACCAAGCTTTGCGGCAGCCTCGCCTCGTCAATGGTCGGGGAGGGCCAGCCCATCACGGTCAAGGTGATGGCGGATTCAGGAGCGATCCGTTCCGATCAAGCCGTGAGCCTCGGCCTCATCGTCACCGAGCTTGTCATCAATGCCATCAAATACGCATTCCCCGTCGTCCGGGCCGATGCCATGATCCTCGTCACCTACGAGATCAACGGTGCCGACTGGAAGCTGATCGTCTCCGATAATGGCATCGGAAAGACGGCAAGCGACGCCGGCACCGGACTGGGCACGGCCATCGTGCAAGCGCTCGTCAAGCAGCTCGACGCCGTCATGGAGGCGCAGAGCGGGGCCGGGGGCATGAAGATTTCGGTCACCCGGGCGAGCTTCATCTCGCGCATGCCGAGCGCGGCCTGAAACTCCCTTGAGGTCTCCCGGGCGCTGGATGCGATGAGCAGCCTATTGCCCGGACAAGCTGCGTGATCTGTCGTCGCAGACCTACCTGCTCGTCGGTTCGCCTCTGCCCTCTTCTCGCAATCCAGGCCAATATGGTGCCAGTTCGGGCAACAGGATGCCGCGCGAACGCCCTTGTCCATCGTTGCGGGAAACGCACTCCGGCCCTGTCCCTCACAAGGCGCGGGCAAGCGCCGCGAAAAGGGCGTCGTCATTGATCTCGAGGCGCTGACGAAAGCTCGGCTTCGAGCGCGCGCTCAGCACCACGACGACCAGGCGCTTCTGCGGATTGATGTGGATGTACTGGCCATAGATGCCCTCGGCCTGGAAGGTGCCCTTGAGCGCGGGATCATCGAGGACGGGAATCCACCACATATAGCCATAGGGGATGAGGGTGTCGCCGATCGGGAAGGGCGAACCCGCTTCGCCGGTCCAGCCTTCGGGCAGCAGGGTCTCGCCGCCGATGCGCCCGCCATCGAGCACGAACTGCCCGAAACGGGCGTAATCGCGCATGGTCGCGTGCATGCCGCTGCCCGACACGGTCATTCCGTCCGGGCTCTCCGACCACCAGGTCGCGTCGGCTTCCGCGCCCATGCGCGACCACAGCCGGGTGGAGAGGTAATCGGCGAGGTTCGTGCCGGTGGCGCCTTCCATCACCGCGCTGACGAGGTAGGATTCACCGGTATTATAGGTCCAGGACTGCCCCGGCGCCGTCTCGGCGGGGAGGCCGGACATATGCCGGGCGATGCCGCCTTTCTGCCACTGCATCTGGATGTCCAGCAGCTGCCTGCGGTCGGAGGTCGGGTCGGTATAGGCCTCGCGCCAGCGGATGCCGGACGCCATGCGCAAGAGCTGCCGGATCGAGACCTGCGCATAGACGCCGCCGAGCGGGGCGTAGCGCGTCACCGGGTCGTCGAGGCTCGCGATGGCGCCCTCGCGCAGCGCGATGCCGACCAGCGTCGCGGCCACCGATTTGGCGAGCGAGCACGAATTCCACATCGTCTGCGGGCCGATGCCCAGTGAATAGCTCTCCTGCACCACCTCGCCATCGCGCAGCACCATCAGCCCGGCGACGCGGTTGACCGAGAGATAGTCGTAGAGGTCGAAGCTCGTGCCGTGGTCCTGGATGGCGAGCGGTGGCAGGGCCTGGCCAGATCGTTTCAGCACGGACGGCGTCGATGCGCGTGCGATGGTTCGCGAGGGAAACCAGCCGCCATCGGTCGACATCGTCGCGACCATCTCGTCGGGCAGCAAGGTGCCGTCATAGAAGCGCTCGATCTGCGCGCGGGTGGAGCTGTCCATGCTCATCGCCTTATCCATTGCCCGTTCCTGGCCAAGATCCCGGCCTGCCTGTCCCGCCACATCATCCCTGCCGTGTCGGCGCGCTGATGCTGATCCAGGTCGTCTTCGTCTGCAGGTACTGCCCCATGGCTTCCAGGCCCTTGTCGCGCGCCAGCGAGCCCGAGCGCTTATAGCCGCCGAACGGCGTCTTGAGATCGCCTTCGGTGAAGCCGTTGATCGCAACGGTGCCGCAGGCCAGTCGCCGGGACATGAACAGCGCCCGGTCGAGATCCCTGGTGTAGAGCGTCGCGTGCAGCCCGTAATCGCTGTCATTCGCGACCGCCAGCGCCTCATCCAGACCGTCGACCGGGAGCACGCCGAGCACCGGGCCGAAAATCTCCTCGCGCGCGATCGTCATCTGTGGGCTCAGGTCGCCAAAGACGGTCGGGCCGAGGAAATTCCCGGGCTGCGCCTGCAGCGCTTGCGAGGAGGAGAGGACGCAGCGCGCGCCCTCGCGATGCCCGGCCTCGACAACGCCCAGCACCGTCCGGCGATGCTCGGCCGAGACCATCGGGCCGAGCTCCGTCGCCGGATCGAGCGGATCTCCGACGACCAGCGCCCGGGCGCGTTCCGTGACCAGATGGAGATATTCCTCCTGGCGCTTCCGGTCGATGATCTGGCGCATATTGGCGGAACAGTTCTGGCCGCCATTCCAGAAGGCCGCAGTCACGGCGTTCTCGATCAGCTCCGGCGAAAGTTCGGCATCATCGAGCACGATGAAGGGGCTCTTGCCGCCCATCTCGAGCCCGATCGATTTCAGGTTGCTCTCCGCGGCATAGCGCAGGAACAGCCGGCCGACCTGCGTCGAGCCGGTAAAGGAGACGGCGTCGATGTCACTGTGCAGGCCGATCGCCCGGCCGGTGGTCTCGCCGAGGCCGGGCAGGACGTTGAGCACGCCGGCGGGAAGACCGGCATCAGTCGCCAGCTCCGCCAGCCGCAGCAGTGACAGCGCGGTCTGCTCTGCGGGCTTGACGACGACGGAGCAGCCGCTGGCCAGCGCCGGCGCCAGTTTCCAGGCCGCCATCAGCAGCGGGAAATTCCAGGGCAGGACGGCACCGACCACGCCGATCGGCTCGCGCGTGATCAGGGCACAGGCGTCTTCGCCGGTGGGCGCGACCCTGCCGAAGCTCTTGTCGATCAGCTCGGCATACCATTGGAAGGTGGCGGGAACCTCGATCGCGATCTCCTTCAGGCAGTCCCTGATCGGCTTGCCGCTGTCGAGGCTTTCCAGCACGGCGAGTTCGGTCGCGTTGCTGCGGATCAGTTCGGACAGCCGCAGCAGCACCGCCTTGCGCAGCTCGGGCGCGGCGCGCGACCAGGAGCCATTGCGAAAGGCACGACGGGCCGCAGCCACGGCCCGGTCGACATCGTCAGGCCCGCAATGCGCGATCGTGGTCAGCACCTCGCCCGTCGCCGGATTGACGGTTTCGAGGAGCTTTCCGTCGGCCGGGCCCGCGAGCGCGCCGTCGATGAAGGCCCCGGCGGGCAGCGCCAGCCTGTCGGCGATGGCCCGGTAAGGGGTCGCGGTCTCAAAATTCATGACGACATCCCGGATGAGGCTCAGAGAGAGGCGTGCGGGCGCGAATAGGTGCCGCGCGCGAAACGGTCGAAGCGCAGCGGCGCGAGGATCGCGGCGGGAGCGTCACCGCTGGCGAGACTGGCGACATGGCGCCCGACGGCCGGGCCGAGGCCGAAGCCGTGCCCGGAGAAGCCCGTCGCGACGATCAGCCCGGCGATCTCGGCAGGGCTGTCCAGGACCGGCAGTGCGTCCGGCATCACGTCGATCTGGCCGGCCCAGGATTTCACGATCTCGATGCCGTCCGCTCCGGCGAAAAGCTGCCTGACGCTCTCGCCGGTCCTGGCCGCCCGCGCCTCATTGGCCGGGATGCGCGGGCGCCGGCGCGCCACCGGCCGCTCGCGTTTCGGCACCGAGAGCCGCTCATGCAGATCGTCGAGGAGCGGCCGCCCAAGCCTGAAGGCGAAGCCGCTGCGGTAGCGCAGCAGCTCGGGCAGGAAGAAGCGCGAGGCCCGGAATGAATCGAGGGAGAGATCGATATCGGAGCTGGAATCGGCCGCGATGATGCAGGAGCCGTCGGCGCGCTGCCGCAGCCCGATGCCGAAACCGCAGAAACAGGCGTCGCTGAGCGACGGCAGCGGGGCGGTGAGCGAGACCGTGCTGCGCACGCCCTGCTGTGGCAGGACGAGGCCGAGCGGGGCGAGCAGGCGGTGGCTTTGCAGGCCAGCCGCGCAGACCACGGTGCCGCAGCGGATCAGGCCATGCTCGGTGACGACGCCGCTGACCCGGCCGCCGGAGACCTCGATGGCGAGCGCACCGCAATCGTCGAGCACGCGGACGCCGCGCCGCATCGCCGCCCGGGCGAAGGCCGTGGTCGCGAGCGCGGGCTCGGCCTGTCCGTCCGAGGGTGTGTGCAGGGCGCCGGGCGCCTGGCCGCGCAGCGAGGGCATCAGGCTCGCGAGCTGAGGGCGAGACAGCATCCGGGCATCGACGGCGATGTCGCGCGTGACATCCTGCCAATGCGCGAAACTCTGGAGCTCCGCGTCGGTCTCCGCCACGAAGATGCAGCCGGTCCGGCGCCAGCCGATCGGCTGGCCGAGCTCCTGTTCGAGCTCCGGCCAGATCCTGAGCGCCTCGATCGCCAGCGGCAATTCGAGCGGATCGCGATACTGCGTCCGCACGAAACCCCAGTTGCGGCCCGATTGCTGGGACGAGACCTTGTCCCGCTCGATCAGGATGGTGCTGAGCCCGGCACCGGCGAGATAATAGGCCGAGGCCGCCCCCATGATGCCGCCGCCGATGACGACGACATCGGCCTGGCGCGGCAGCGCGACCGGCTCGGCGCCGAGCTGCGCGACGACATCGTCGGGGGCGTGCGGGAACAGGCTAAGCGCGGACATCGAGGATGGCATCCATGTCCATCTCGACGAGGATCTCCGGATCGAACAGCCCGGCCTCGACCGTCGTGCAGGCCGGGTTCACGCCCCGGAAAATCTCGGCGAAGACGGCCATGATCTCTTCGAAGTGAGCGGCCTGCGACAGATACATCCGCACCCGCACGACATCGGAAAGCGTCGCACCGGCCTGGGAGAAGGCGGCCGAGGCATTGCGGAAGAGCTGCAGGGTCTGCTCGCGGGCGCCCTTTGCCAGCGTGCTCGAGGCATAGTCATAGCCCGTGGTGCCCGACAGCATGACATTGGGCCCGACGACCACGGCCCGGCTGTAGCTATAGGTCTGTTCGAATTCGCTGCCCGAGGAAATCAGGCGCCGGCCGCCCGCTGATGGTCTGGTGTCGCTCATGATCGCTTTCGCATGACGTTGCCTTGCGCCAAGAGGGAGCGCGGCGACGGGCGCCTTGTCGATTTCAATTATTGGAGGCGGAGGGCCAGAAATTCGGTCCGGGAACTTGGGGCGGGAAATCGGGCGAGGGCGGTCCCAGTTTTTCAGCCCTCGACCTCCAATTATTGAAATCGACAAGCCGGCGTCCCGGTGCCCTCCTTCAGATCAGCGCAACCGGTCGTCGGTTGCCGGGCAGCAGTGCAGGGAAGCGTTCGGCCGATGCAGGTTGACGTCATCATCATCGGCGGCGGGATAGCGGGCGCGTCAGCGGCCTATTTCCTCTCCGCCCATGGCTCGGTCGCCGTGATCGAGCGTGAGGAGCATTTCAGCTATCACAGCTCCGGCCGCACCGCGGCCCAGTTCACCGTCGGGATCAGCGCCGCGACGATGCGCAAGATGGCGCAGGCGAGCCGCGCCTTCCTGGAGACGCCGCCCGAGGGCTTCACCGATCACCCGATCATGACGCCGCGCGGCTGCCTGACGGTGGCGCAGGCGGGGCAGGAGGCGGCGCTCATCCGCCTGCGCGACAATCTCCACTCCGTCGGCGCCCGTGCCGAGTATCTCGGCGGTCGCGCCGCGCTCGCGCATTTCCCGGCGCTGGTCGCCGACAAGGTCGATGCCGGGGTCTATGAGCCCGATGCGATGGATATCGACGTCAATGCGCTGCTGCAGGGCTATTTGCGCGGTGCGAAAGGCAATGGCGCCTCGCTGCTGACCAACGCCGATGTCCAGTCGATCTGCCGCGAGGGCGAGTTCTGGAGCGTGCGCCTGGGCGATCGCGAGCTGCGCGCCCCGCTGCTGCTCAATGCCGCCGGCGCCTGGATCGACGAGGTCACGCGGCTGGCAGGACTTGGCGCGCTGGGTGTGGTGCCGCACCGGCGGACCGCCTTTACCTTCGCGCTGCAGCCCGGCTTCGACACGCATGATTGGCCGCATGTCAGCAATGTCGGCTACGGCTGGTATGTGAAGCCGGAAACCGGCTGCCTGATGGGAAGCCTCGCCGACGCGGTGCCGACGGAGCCGGGCGATGTCTATCCCGACGACATGGATGTCGCGCAGGCGATCGAGAATATCGAGCAGGATACGCTCTTGCGGGTCGGTCGGCCGCTCAGCCAGTGGGCGGGCCTGCGCAGCTTCGTCGCCGACAAGAACCCGGTGGCCGGCACGCGGCCGGACGCGCCGGGCTTCTACTGGCTGGCGGGGCAGGGCGGCTGCGGCATCCTGACCTCTCCGGCCATGGGGCAGGCGATCGCCGCGATCATGGCCGGAAGCAGCCTTCCGGCGAACCTTTCCGCACTCGGCCTCATCGCCGCGGATCTTTCACCGATGCGGGATGGGCTGCAGCGAGCTGCCTAGAGCGTGCTGCGAAAAGTGGCGACGGTTTCTCACGAGAAAGACGCTCTAAGATATTGTATTTTATCATGTATTCAGCGTTTTGACGGCCTTTCCTGACCGCAGAAGACGTGATCCAGGCCTATGCCGGCAGGAGCCGGCGATCATTCGAGGCTGAACACAGCCCGCGCCGATAAAAGGGGATAGAAGCGATGATCGATAGCAAGGCAGGCAGCGGCGTCAGCCGCCGTGAACTTCTGGGCCTTGGCCTCGGCGCCGGAGCGGCCTCGCTGCTCGGCGGGCTCGACGCGGCCCAGGCGCAGGCCCGTCCATTGGTGCCGCCGCAAAAGCCGCGTGGCCAGGTGATCGCGGGGATTTCGCAGGAACCGACCGTCTTCAATCCGCTGATGCCCGGCAGCGAGGTCGACCAGGGCGTCTGGTGGCAGCTTTTCAACCCGCTCTGGTCGATCGATCCGCAGGGCAGGCTCGTCGCCGATCTCGCGACCGAGGTTCCGAGCGTCGGCAATGGCGGGCTTTCCGCCGACGGGCTGATCTGGAAGATCAAGCTGCGCCGGGACGTGAAATGGCATGACGGTACGCCGTTCACCGCCGAGGACGTCAAATACACGCTCGACCTGATCAATACCCCCGGCTTCAGGGTCCGCAACCGCGTCGGCCACAGCCTCGTCAGGGATATCGTCGTCGTCGCCCCCGACGAGATCCACTGGCGCATGGAAAGCGCTTATTCGCCCTATCTCTCGATCCTGGCGCTGACCTTCATCGTGCCCAGGCACATCCTGGAAAAGGCGCAGGATCCGAATACGGCGCCGTTCAACAGCGCGCCCGTCGGCACCGGCGCCTTCCGCTGGGGCGAGCGTGTCGCCGGCGACCACCTGCTGCTCCAGGCCAACCCGGCCCATCACGGCGAGGGCCCCTATCTCGAGCGCGTCGTCTTCAAATACATCCCCGACCTGACGATGCTCTACACCCAGTTCCGGACCGGGCAGATCGACTATCTCGGGCTCAGCGGCATCTCCGCCCATTTCGTCAAGGAGGCGCAGGGCTTGCGCGGCCGCAAGCTCTCGCTGTCGCCGACCGCCTTCATCGAGCATATCGCGCTCAACCTCGAATTCGCGCCCTTCGCCGACAAGGCGGTCCGGGAAGCGCTCTATCTCGGCATGAACAAGCAGGCGCGGATCGAGGCCTTGTATTACGGCCTGCCGGTGCCGACCGAGTCCTTCCTGCCGCAGCAATCCTGGGCCTATGATTCAAGCCTGCCGGCGCAGCGCCATGATCCCGCCAAAGCCAACGCGCTGCTCGATGCCGGCGGCTGGGCCCGCGGCTCCGACGGCATCCGGCAGAAGAACGGCGCGCGTCTCGAATTCGCCAACTCGACCACGGTCGGCAATCCCGGCCGCGAACAGTCGCAGCAGCTCCTGATGCAGGATTGGCGGGCGCTCGGCGTGGCCATGCGCATCAACAACATGCCGGGAGCGGTGATCTGGGGCGAGTTCTGGCAGAAGTCGAAATTCGAATCCGTGATGGTCGGCTCCAACTTCATGCTCGGCAACGATCCGGACGTGACGCCGCGCTTCAGCAGCAGGGCGATCCCGGCCAAGGCCGGCAGCGGCCTGAACACCTATCAGTACCAGAACCCCGAGATCGACCGGCTGCTGGCCGAGGGCGCGAGCCAGTTCGACCAGGCTGAGCGCAAGGCGACCTATGGCAAGATCCAGAAGATCATCCGCGACGATCTCGTCCTGCTGCCGATCTACCAGACGGTGATGGCCGAAGGCATCAAGGACGGGCTGCAGGGCTTCGCCGCCAATATCAACTGCTCGTCGAATTGCTGGAACATGCGCAGCTGGTTCTGGGCTTCGTGAGCGGGCACTGATGATCCCCTTTCTCCTGAGGCGGCTCTGGCAGTCCCTGATCCTGCTGACCATCGTCTCGATGATCGGCTTTGCGATCCTCTATCTGGCGCCGGGCGGGCCGATGTCGCAATTCGCCCAGTCCGCCCAGATGTCGCAGGAGGATCTCGACCGCATCGCCCGCCAGCTTGGGCTCGATCGGCCCTTGCCGGTGCAGTACTGGGACTGGCTGCTGCGCATGCTGAGCGGCGACTGGGGCCGCTCCTTCCGCGACAACAGCCCGGTCTGGAGCGTCATCGGCTCGCATCTGCGCGCCACCTTCGAGCTGATGGCGGTCTCGACGCTGATTGCCATCGCGCTCGGCTGCTGGATCGGCATCCTGGGCGCGATCCGGCGCTATTCCATCTTCGACATGGTGGCGACGGTGGGCGCGATGGTGGCGCTCTCGATCCCGACCTTCTGGTTCGGGCTGATCGCGATCTACCTGTTCTCGGTCCAGCTCGGCTGGCTGCCGGCCGGCAATCGCCAGACCATCGGCGACGGCTCCTTCCTCGATGTCGCGCATCATCTCATAGCGCCGGCGCTCGTGCTGGCGTTGGTCGAGACCGCGATCTGGGCCCGCTTCATGCGCTCGGCCATGCTCGACGTGATCGGCCAGGACTATATCCGCACCGCCCGCGCCAAGGGGCTGCCGGAGCAGGCGGTGCTGCGCGGCCATGCGATGCGCAATGCGCTGCTGCCGCTCATCACCCTTGCCGGCCTGCAGTTCCCGACGCTGCTCGGTGGCGCGCTGGTGACCGAGACGGTCTTCACCTGGCCGGGAATGGGGCGGCTCTTCCTCGATTCCGTGGAATACCGCGACTATCCCGTGGTCATGGGCATCCTGATGTTCTCGGCCGTGATGGTCCTGCTCGGGTCGCTGCTGGCCGACATGCTCTACGCGGTGGCTGATCCGCGCATCCGGATGGGGTGAGCCATGACCGACGCAGCAAGCCTGATCGACCTGGCCGACACCCGCGCGGGAAGCGAGCACAAGAGCGCCTGGAGCCGCTTCCGGCGCCACAAGCTCGCCATGGCCGGAGCCGTGACGATCGCGATCCTGGTACTCGGCTCCTTCCTCGGACCCTATCTCCTGCCCTTCGACGACACCCATATCGATGTGATGCATCGTTTCGCGCCGCCGCTGTCCGGCGCCCATGTCCTCGGCACCGATGAACTCGGCCGCGACATCCTCGCCCGGCTGATGATGGGCGGGCGGATCTCGCTCGCGATCGGCTTCACCGCCATGGCGATCGCGATCGCGGCAGGGACCGGGGTCGGGATGATCGCAGGCTATTACGGCGGCATCATCGGCTCGCTCCTGATGCGCTTCGTCGATGCGATCCTGTGCTTTCCGACGATCTTCCTGCTCCTGGCGCTGGCCGCACTGGTCAAGCCCGGCCTGCTCTCGATGACGCTGCTGATCGCGGCGACATCCTGGATGAATGTCGCGCGCATCGTCGAGGCGCAGATCAGGGCGCTGCGCGACCAGGATTACGCGGTCGCCGCCAGGGCGATGGGGGCGTCGAGCCTGCGGATCATGTGGCGCAACCTCCTGCCCAATGCGGTCGCGTCGATCGTGGTCGCAGCGACGCTCAATGTCGCCAAGGCGATCCTGCTCGAATCCTATGTCAGCTTTCTCGGCTACGGCATCCAGCCGCCCAACGCGAGCTGGGGCAATATGCTCAACAACGCGCAGATCTACCTGTCGAGCGCGCCCTGGCTTGCCATCATGCCCGGTCTCGCCATTACACTGGCGGTGACGAGCTTCAATTTCGTTGGTGATGGCCTGAGGGATGCCCTCGACCCGCGCATGGAGATCAGCTGAAGACGTCGCCGGGGCGTGGTGACGCCTTCTGGCGCGGCCGGCAGCGGCCGGCTCCGCGACCCGGACACATAGCAGGAGGTCGCTTTGACCCGCAGGCTCCCCTCATTGAATGCGCTGCGCTGCTTCGAAATCGTGGCGGCCGAGCTCAGCATCAAGAAGGCCGCACTCGCTCTGCATGTCAGCGAGAGCGCGGTGAGCCGCCAGGTCCGCATCCTGGAGGAGCAGCTCGGCGCCCAGCTCTTCCTGCGCACTCACAATGGCCTGGAGATCACCGATGCGGGCCAGCGTCTCGCGGTCAGCGTCAAGGAGGCGTTCGATCATATCGCCAATGCGGTGAACCCGTTCCAGAACGACCGCGAAGCCGTGACCATCAAGGTGCTGCCGACCTTCGCGCTGCGCTGGCTGCTGCCGCGGCTGCGCTCCTTCCAGGAGCGGCACCCGCTGATCAAGGTGAATGTCCAGACGCGCCTGAACGACATGACGCTGAACGATACCGATGCCGATCTCGGCATCCGCTATGGCGTCGGCAACTGGCCGCGCGACTACACGACCGAGCTCTATGCGGAATGGATCCTCCCGGTCTGCGCACCGGGCTATCTCGCCGGGCGCCAGGCCAGCGAGACTGACCTCGCCCAGGCGACGCTGCTCCACCCCTTGCCGGATCGACAGGACTGGGCGACCTGGACGGAGAAATCGGGGACGAATCTCGATCCGCGCAGCGGCCTCGATTTCGACGCCCTCGACATGGCGCTCAGCGCCGCCGAAGCCGGGCTCGGGGTCGCCATGACCGATGTCGTGCTGGCCCATGAGGCGATCCAGGCCGGCAGGCTGGTCGTGCCGCTGCGCAAGGCGGTGCCGACCGGCGCCTCCTATTACCTCGTCCGTCCGCCCGACATGCGGCGCCGGCGCGAGGTCAAGCTGGTCGACGAATGGATCTGCGACGAAATCTCGTCGGCGCGCGATCTCGTCCGTCTCTACGCGGCCTGACGCTGCCGCCCTCCCGTCGGTCGGCTGCCTCTGATTTTGTCCGGGCGGCCTGCAAAAATTGAAATCGACTGGCCCTCGGGAATCCGGTGCGAGTGCCCGGCCGGCGCGAGCCGGGGCCTGCGCCGGTGTGCATGATCCGTTTTGGGCTGAAATGGGCTCGCGCCAAGTGGTTGTCTGGTCAGATTTATTTCCTGATGTCGAAGTCATATTTGAATTAGTCGAAAGTAATAATCGACACTACGAATGATGTTTAAAATGTATGTTTGTACATCATTCCCGTGTTGTTGACGGTTAATAAGGATTGATCGATACGAAGCCCCATGAACCACGCCGCTATTGTTCGATGCGGCATGTTTTTGAATTTTCATGAGGGCGTGATGAAGCTTCGAAGCGATCCAATGGTGAGCCGCGTGGTCCCGGCGCTGCTGGGCATGGGGATGTTCGGCCTGGGCGCAACGGGCGCCCTGGCTCAGGGCGCCGCGCCGACGCGCGTGCAGCTCGACGAGATCGTCGTGGACGGGCAGGGCACGAAGAGCGAGGTCCCGCCCCCCTTTGCCGGCGGCCAGGTGGCGGAAGGGGCCAGGCTCGGCCTGCTCGGCAATACGCAGACCCTGAAGTCGCCGTTCAACATGACGAGCTACACGGCAGCCCTGATCCGGAACCTGCAGGCGGCGACGGTCGCCGATGCGCTGATCCTCGATCCCTCGGTGCGCAGTTCGCACCCGTCGGGCGGAATCGTGGATTCCTTCAACATTCGCGGCTTTCCGATCTCGGAAGGCAATAATGGTGAGATCGCTTTTGACGGCGTCTTCGGCGTTGCCCCGAACTATCGCGTCTTCACCGATTATGCCGAGCGGATCGAGGTCCTGAGGGGGCCCGCGGCGGCTCTCGGCGGCATCGCCCCGAATGGCGGTATCGGTGGGATCATCAACATCGTGCCGAAGCGGGCGGAGGGCGATCTCACCCGGATCGGCGCGGAGTTCGCGTCAAAAGCCTATGGCGGCGCCACATTCGACGTCGCCCGGCGCTATGGCGCGGGCCGCGAGTTCGGTGTCCGGGTCAATGGCAGCTTGCGCGGCGGCGATACCGCCGTCGACCGGCAGTACAACGGCACGGGCATCGGCTCGCTCGCGCTCGACTACCAGGGCGAGCGCTTCCGCAGCTGGCTCTATGTCCTGGCGCAGCGCGATTACTGGGACGCGCCCACGCGACCCTTCCTGGCCAGCCCCGGCGTTGCGGTGCCGGCGGCCCCGAGCGGGCGGCGCAACGTGATCCAGCCCTGGGAGCATTCACGGATCGACGACGGCTCGGTGCTGTTGAAGAACGAGTACGATCTCACTGATAATGTGACGGTTTTCGCCAATGTCGGCGGCTCGCAATCCCATGTCGACCGGTTCTTCGGCAACTCGCCCTTGCCGACGATCCTGAACGGCCGAGGCGATGTCACCTACACCCCGCAATATCTCGATCTGGCGATCGGCCGGCAGACCTATGATGGCGGCCTCCGGGCCCGCTTCGAGACGGGCTTCATCAAGCATGAGCTGACCTTCCAGGCGTCCTATTATCACGACGAGATCGAGCGGGCATTGACCGCCGGCCGGCCCGTGAGTTCGAACATCTACGCCCCCGTCCTGACCCAACCACAATATGCGACCCGCGTCCCCCGCGCGCGAACCTCGGACAGCGATCTCACGAGCGTTGCGCTGGCCGATACGCTCTCCATCCTGGACGAGCGCGTCCTGCTGACGCTGGGGGTGCGCCGCCAATCGGTGGAGACGAACAATTACTCGACCACGACCGGCGCCGTGACCTCGTCCTATGACGAGCAGGCCACGACCCCGGTGGTCGGACTCGTGCTGCGTCCGCTGAGCAACGTCTCGCTCTATGCGAATTATGTCGAAGGGCTGAGCCGCGGCGATATCGCGCCGACCAATGCGACCAATGCCGGCGAGGCCTTCGCGCCCTATCGGGCAAAGCAGTACGAGGCGGGCGTGAAGGCGCAGTTCGGCACGTTCGGCGCCGGCATCAGCGCCTTCCAGATCACCAAGCCGAGTGCCGAGCTGAGCGGCAGCGGAGTCTTTTCGGTGAGCGGGGAGCAGCGCGTGCGCGGTCTCGAGCTCAATGTTTACGGGGAAATCACCCCCGAGCTTCGGCTGCTTGGCGGCGCCACCCTGCTGGATGGAGAACTGACGAAGCCGGCGCTCGCGGCCAATCTCGGCAACCGGCCGATCGGCGTTCCCTCGATGCAGCTCAATCTCGGCGCCGAATGGGATCTGCCCTGGGTGAAGGGGCTGACCCTGACGGGCGCGCTGATCCACACCGGCAAGCAGTTCATCAATACGGCCAACACCCAGTCGCTGCCCGACTGGACAAGGGTCGATCTCGGCGCGCGCTACGCAACCGAGATCGCCGGGCGCAAGACGACCTTCCGCGCCACCGTCCAGAACGTCGCCGACACCAGATACTGGTCGAGCGTCGCCTCGTTCGGGACGTTCTATGCGGGTGCGCCGCGCACCTTCCGGCTCTCGATGTCGGTCGACCTGTAATGGCGGGTCGCGGCGAACTCGATCGGCGCCCCGGTATCGGCGCATGCGGGCAGGGGCTCGCGGCGCTCCTGCACTGCCTCGCCCTGGTACTCGTGGTGATCACGAGTGCCGTGCCGGCATCGGCCGAGCAGGTCTCCGTGACCGATGTGCTCGGGCGCGTCGTCACGGTGGCGGTTCCGGTCCAGCGCGTGATCCTGGGTGAGGGGCGGCAGATCCACGCCGGCGCCGCCCTCGACCGGGAGGCGCCGTTCCGCCGCATCGTCGCCTGGCGCGACGATTTGCAAAAGGCCGATCCGGACAGCTACCGCGCTTATCTCGAGCGCTATCCCATTATTGCGGCGCTGCCGGCGCTCGGGGCCATGAGCGAGGGTAATCTCGATATCGAGACGGTGATCGCCCTGAAGCCCGATGTGCTGTTCCTCAATGTCGAGGCCCAGATCGCGAGCGCGGAGACGAAGCTTGTCGAAAAGCTCGCTTCCGTCGGCATTCCCGTGGTCTATGTCGATTTCCGCCATGCGCCCTTCGTGAACACGGAACCGTCGCTCCGGCTGATGGGCCGCCTGTTCGGCCGCTCGGAGATCGCCGAGGAACTCATCGCCTTTCGCTCTCGCGAGATCGCGCGCGTCACCGATCGCCTGGCCGGGGTGGCCGATCTCAGGCGGCCGCTCGTCATGGTCGACCGGATACCCGGCTATTCCGACGATTGCTGCATGACGTTCGGGCCGGAGAATTTCGGCAGAATGGTCGAGGTCGCCGGTGGGCGGAATCTCGGCAGCCTCCTGCTGCCCAGCACCTTCGGCACGGTGAACCCCGAAACGATCATCGCCATGAATCCCGATGTGGTGATCGCGACCGGCGGCAATTGGAGCGCGCTGGCGCCGGGCGGCGCCTGGGTCGGGCTCGGGCCAGGCGCGGACCTCGCGGAGGCGAAGCGAAAACTCGCCAATCTCGCGAAACGCCCGGCCTTCGCCCATACGGCCGCGGTGAAGAGCGGGCGCGTCCACGCGATCTGGCATCAGTTCTACAACAATCCCTATCAGTTCGTGGCGATCCAGAGGATCGCCCGCTGGCTCCATCCCGATCTGTTCCCGGATCTCGATCCCGAAGCCACGCTGCGCGAACTCCACGAGCGCTTCCTGCCGCTGCCCTATCAGCCGGGCTACTGGGTCGAGCTTGGCGGGGAGGGAGGAGCCGGCCACGCCGCGCCCTGATTGCCGGCGGCCGGCTCGCGCGCTTCGGCACCGGCGTAGAGCCGGCATCCAAAAAAGAGGGGCCGCTGGGGCGGCCCCTGCCTCCGAGAGGTGCTTGCCTCTCAGCTGTGATGGCGCCGCATCGCCGGTGCGTAATATTGATGCTCACGCAGCTCCTTCATGTGCTCATGATAGGCGCGATACTGCTGCTGCTCCTGCAGGGCGAGCGGGTTCTCGTACTGCTCGTGGATGATGCTTTCGGGGCCGAACTCGTAGGCCTGCGCCGTGTTGGCCATCCCGAACAGCGCGAGAAGGCCTCCGACAAGGGCAATCCTGTAAGTGATCATGACTGATCTCCTGCGTTCCAAAGCACGAGGCCGGGTTGAAATCCGACTTCGTATCCATATTACCGTCGCGAAGCTGAAATGTTCATGCAAATAACCGTGATCTGATTTCCTGCGAAATTCATCAAATACGCAAATTGCCGCCTCAATGTGGGATTCAATCTTGGATTAAATCTCTGTGAACAGAGCATTAACAAATGTTAACTTGATGATGCCAAGACTTCGGCACTGCGTGTCTTTGCTGGCAGACCTCTCGTCGAGTGAAATAAAACCGGCGAGAGCGGCAAACCAGGCACGCGTTCTGTGAGCGGAGCTTGCGACAAGCGGCCCGGAGATGTCTTCCCTAAGTTGCACGAGCGAGCCGGCACGACAGTAGAGGCCGCAAGGAATGACAGTACCTCGCAGTCGCGAAAGATTTTGTGCTGCAGCGCACTCGTCATTGACTGAGACGGCGAGGGCGGGTTGGGGCGCCGGAATCGCCGCCCTTCCGCCCAGGGGCCGAACCGGCCGCTATCGCTTGCGCATGATGGGCGCAATCATCCTCCGCGACTGCGTCAGGTGCGAGAGTGTCAATCGAGATGCCCTGGGGACGCTGAGCGACGGTGAAACCCTTGTTCAGGCAAGCCGTTACGCAGCGTGAAACATCTCGTATCTGGCTTCGTTCCGCGAACAACAAGCCCGGCGAGTAGACGCTGCTCATGCAGGTCGCCTTGGCGTTGTCGCTCTCTCGATGCAGTTCGACACTGAACATTGTCTCCCCGATGCATCCCGAGAGAACCGCAACTGACGCGATGACAAGGGCATATCGGGTGTTGATCATCGCGGCTCGCGGGCAAGGCAGGAGGAGAAACCGGGTGAGCATGGCATCGTGACATGAAGGTCCACGTCAATCAGGTGCACGATATGGTCTCATGAAGTGCTGTCGGTACCGTTGCGCTCAACTGACACCGGAGATGGGGGGCGTCGTATTCGCGGATTCCGGTTTTCCTCTTCTGAGTTCCTGCACCACGCCACGCTCTGTTCTTTGAAACCGAGGGCGGCGCGGGCTCCCAGATGAAACCGGTCATTGGACCGGAAACTACAACCAACCTATTGCGCAAATGACGTCCAGACCGACATCGCCGTAACGGTCAGGCCGAAAAGCGAATAGAGCAATGACCCAGATAGCTCCTTCAAGCTCGCTGCGAGCGACGCATCGTCGGAATGTCCGCCCTCCATTCGCTTGACGAGCGTTTGCATCGCGACAAACGCGCCTGCGAAGAAGAAGCTTGCTGCGCCGATGTGTTGAATGGGCCCCATGTCTTGAAACAGGTCCGGGAATCGCACGCTTGCGGCCGCAATCAGGATGCCCAAAAGGAAACTCACCGAACCAACGGCCTTTGCCACCCTGGAAAAACTCAATTCCATCTCCTCGTATCGCGGTGCTGGGGACGTAGCGCAGGACTGTAAACAAAGCTGCTCGGCGGCTCCGGCGGGATTTCTGCGAAGGGGGGCGCGCAGATCACGAAAGGGCCGAGAGAGTTCTGGGGTGGAGGCTGGCCGTTTCCATGTGCCGCGGGAACAATGGGCGCACCCGATCCTTCCACGCCGCGATGGTCGAAGCTGCGACCCAGGGCTGTGCCTGGCGATGGTTGTGTCGGCACTCATCTCCGTCCCGGCCAGGCGCTCACGTCTGCGTGACGGTGTAACCAAATCGCCCCGCCGAGCGATCTCTCCCCAAAGCCGCCTGGGGCGGCTGCGCCGGAGAGACGAGATGCACCACGAAACGATGTCACCGGTCCGCAGCACGGGGGCGGCCGAAGACGATCTCGGCACAGGACGCGCGCTCGTCGCGAACGGCGAGAGGGACGGGAGACGCGCCATGCTCGGCAGGCGCAGCTTCATCCTGCTCGCTGGCGCGGTGCTCGCAGCATCGGGTGTCCGGGCCGATATGCCCCGCCCGGTCAACACGCTCGGCTCACCGGACGGGCTCGCGATCCGCGGCTACGATCCCGTCGCCTATTTCCACGATGGCGGCCCGAGGCTGGGCAGGCCGGAATTTTCCGTCGCCCTTCACGGCGCCACCTGGCGCTTCGCCAGCGCCGAGCACAAGGCCTTGCTCGAAGCCGATCCGGCGCGCTACCTGCCGGCCTATGGCGGCTTCTGCGCCTATGGCACCTCGCGGGGCTATCTCGTGAAGATCGAGCCGGAGGCCTGGTCCATCGTCGATGGCACGCTCTACCTCAACTACGATCGCGATGTCCGGAAGACCTGGCTCGGCGATCCCGCAGGGTTTATCGCCAAGGCCGAGCGCCATTGGCCGCAATTGAACGCGGCGCATATCCAGTAGGAGACGCGGCCGCCGCGTAGCCACAGGCCTTCACGCACCAGAAAGCAGATGGACGGGGCAGGGTTGCCGCGCCCGTCACCGACCCTGCGCGAATGCATCGAGCGCGAGGCGCATCTGCTCGTAGCATTGTGGCCCGCCATGCCCTTCGGCCTCGACGATGACCAGGCGACTGGCCGGCCAGCGCTGGTGCAGGTTCCAGGGGGTGATCGCGGGTCCGCTGACATCGCGACGGCCATGGATGAGAACGGCGGGAATATCGGCGATCTCGGCGATACGGCGCAGGATCTCCTGCCCATTCCGCAGAAACCCGTCATGGGCCCAGTAATGCGTGACGAGCGTCGCAAACGCCAGGCCGCGTTCGTCGTCGGGCGGTTGGCTCGGCGGCTCCCAGCCCGGGTCGAGCGAGATATGGGTCGCTTCCCATGTGTTCCAGGCGCGGGCTGCGAGCACGCGCTCCTGGAGGCCGCAGGTGGCCAGCCGCCTGGCATAGGCTTCGACGACGCGCTCGCCGGGGCGCCGGCCCGAATCCCGCTCGAAACGTTGCCAGGCTTCGGGAAACAGGCGCCCGACGCCTTCGGTGATCCAGTCGACCTCCTCGCGGCTGGTCGTGGTGACCGCGACCAGCACCAGTTCGGAGACCCTGCCGGGATGCGCCTGCGCATAGGCCAGCGCCAGCGTCGAGCCCCAGGAGACGCCCGAGACGAGCCAGGACGCGATACCGAGATGCGTCCTGACGGCCTCGATATCCCCGATCAGCGCCTGCGTCGTATTTCGGTGCAATTCGCCGGGAGCGTCCGAGGCGAGGGGGCGGCTTCGTCCGCAGCCGCGCTGGTCGATCCCGATGATGCAGTAGCGTTCCGGGTCGAAATGGCGGCGATAGCTGCCCGAGCGGAGCCCGCTGCCCGGGCCGCCATGCAGGTACAAGGCGGGCTTGCCGTCGGGGTTGCCCGAGATTTCCCAGTAGATTTCGGTTCCATCGCCGACGGCGAGAAGCCCGGCATCGAACGGCTCGGGCAGGGGGCGGGGTTCTGCGTTCATGCCGGTGCTGTGGGGCAGCGGGGGAAGCGCCGTCAACCGGCCGATGGACCTGCTCGTCCTGGAATGCGGCCGATCGAGCCTTCCATGGTTGCATCGGCCTTCTCGAAAATCGCAATGCACATTTCGGGGCGATGCTTTAGCGAGGACATCGCCTGAAACCGGACGGCCCTCGATGACGCTCATCATCTTCGATTGCGACGGCGTGCTTGTGAACAGCGAGGAGGTCTATCTCGCTGCCGAGCTTGAGTTCCTGGCCTCGGTCGGCGTCGTCCTCGAACGCGATGTCTATACGGACACGTTCATGGGGCTGTCCCCGCCGATGTGGCAGGCAAGGCTCCAGTCGATCATCGCGGAGCAGCGCAGCGCGCCCCTGCCATCCGATTTCTTCGTGCGGCTGGATGACCACACGACGGCACGCATAGAGGTGCATCTGGCCGCCCTTCCGGACGCCCGGCAGACCATCGATGGCATCGAGGCGCGCCGTTGCGTCGCATCGAGCACGCCGTCCGCGCGGCTGCGCTGGAAGCTGCAGCAGACCGGCCTGATCGGCCTGTTCGATCCGCATATCTTCTCCTCGGACATGGTCGCGAACGGGAAGCCCGCGCCCGACCTGTTTCTCCATGCCGCAGCCGCGATGGGCGTGCAGCCCGGTGAGTGCGTGGTTGTCGAGGACAGCGTCAACGGCGTCATGGCGGGCAAGGCCGCCGGCATGCAGGTCATCGGCTTCACCGCTGGCGCTCACTGCGCCGGCAATCATGGCGACCGTCTGGGGATGGCGGGGGCCGATCGCATCGTCGGCAGCTATGGCGATCTCGCCGCCGCATTGGACGGGTTGGGGGCATAGTGACTGCTCGGGGCCGCCCGATAGCCTTGGCCACGGCACAGGCGGTTTGTCGCGCTTTCTCCGTCGGTGGATTCCGGCCCCTGCCGAAACTAAACTGCGACAATGACCATTACGCGCCTCGACCACGTGCAACTCGCCATGCCAGCCGGCGGCGAAAGCGAGGCGCGCGCCTTCTATGCGGACATTCTCGGCATCAGCGAAGTCGCCAAGCCCGCTCATCTCGCCGGCCGGCGCGGATGCTGGTTCGAACAGGGGGCGTTGAAGGTCCATTTGGGAGTGGACGCCGATTTCAAGCCAGCCCGCAAAGCGCACCCGGCCTTCATCGTGAGCGATCTCGCAGCGCTGGTCACCACGCTGAAGGCGCGCGGCTACCACGTGGCCGAGGACCAGCCCTTGGACGGATATGACCGCATGTATGTGGACGACCCGTTCGGGAACCGCATCGAGTTGATGGAGCCGCTGTCGGCGGCGAAGCTCGGCTGAGGCTGAAAACAGCGACCCGGATGCCCTGCCTCCTGCGGTGCTCGATTGCGGCTCGGGGTCAAAATGATGCGGGGCGTGGGGATGTGTCGCTTGCGGGCGGCGCGCATCGAGGGTTCGATGCGCGGATGATGAGCGAGCAGGCCACGGCAACCGACGACAAGGCTCTGACGGAGCAGGTGGGACATGTGCTCCGCCACATCTGGGACCCGATCGGGCTCGGCGCGGAAGGGCCGGCCGATGAATATGACAGCTATGTGCCCGGCCTCATTGCGCTGGTGCGGAGCACGACGGCGTCCGAAGCCGAGATCCTGGCCCATCTCCTGCTGATCGAGAGCGAGATGATGGGGCTGGCTCCCGCGAGCGTCCCGGCGACACGGGTTGCGCGGGCGCTGCTCGGGCTACGCGATGCGTGGAGGCGAAAGCCCGATGTCCTCGTGAGCCAGGTCTTGAGCGCGGACGGGCTACATTGCCTTTGGCTGTTTCGACGTCCCGACGGCCTCTATTCCTACGAGCATGCGGCACTTCGGCACGAGGTGGACGTGAACGGCTCCTGGTCATGGTGGGCTGGCGCGGGCAAGGGGCGATCGGGACTCTTTGCCACCACAGAGGCTGCCGAGCACGATGCGCGCAGCGTGACCGACTGGATGTGCTGAGGGCGGCCATCCGCCAAGGCCGTCCAGACCGGCCGTTCCCGCTCACGCAAGCTTTGCGCAAATACCGATTGGCCTCCCGGGCGATGCGGCACTAGCCTGAGTTTCTCTGCCTGACCAAGGAGGAAACCATGGCGACCGATGGACCGGACCTTATTCGCAGACGCATTCTTCTTGGCGGCACCGCGCTTGCCGCGTCGGGCCTTGCATCCGCCCCGACGATCCAGACAGCGCAGGCCCAGCAGCCCGCGCCGGCGCCGGCCTCCGGACGCAAGCCCAATATCCTGATGATCATGGGCGACGATATCGGCTGGTTCAATCCGAGCATCTATCACCGCGGCATGATGGGCTATCGCACGCCGAATATCGACCGCATCGGCAATGAAGGCGCGATGTTCACCGACTGGTACGGGGAACAAAGCTGCACGGCCGGGCGTGCCGCCTTCATCACCGGCCAGTCGCCGATCCGTACCGGCCTCACCAAGGTCGGCCTGCCCGGCGCCGATATCGGCCTGCAGCCGCAGGATCCGACGGTCGCCGAACTGCTGAAGCCGCTCGGCTATGTCAGCGGCCAGTTCGGAAAGAACCATCTCGGCGACAAGGACGAACACCTGCCGACCAATCACGGCTTCGACGAGTTCTTCGGCAATCTCTACCACCTCAACGCCGAGGAAGAGCCGGAGAACCCCGACTACCCCAAGGATCCGGAATTCAGGAAGCGCTTTGGACCGCGCGGCGTCATCCGCTCGTCGGCCGACGGCAAGATCGAGGATACCGGGCCGCTGACCAAGAAGCGGATGGAAACCATCGATGACGAGACGACGGCGGCGGCGATCGACTTCATCGACCGGCAGAACAAGGCCCAGAAGCCGTGGCTCTGCTACTTCAACTCGACCCGGATGCACGTCAACACGCATCTGAAGCCGGAATCCGAGGGCAAGACCGGCAAGGGCATCTATCCCGATGGCATGGTCGAGCATGACGGGCATATCGGCCAGCTCCTGAAGAAGCTCGACGATCTCGGCATCACCCAGAACACCATCGTCGTCTATACCAGCGACAACGGCGCCGAGGTGATGACCTGGCCGGATGGCGGCTCGACCCCGTTCCGCGGGGAAAAGGCGACCAATTGGGAAGGCGGCTATCGCGTGCCGACCCTCATTCGCTGGCCCGGCGTGATCAAGCCCGGCACGATCTACAACGAGGCGTTCTCGCATTACGACCTGATCCCGACCTTCTGCGCCGCGGGCGGAGAGCCGGATGTGGTCGCCAAATGCATGAAGGGGCACCAGGCCAACGGCAAGAGCTTCAAGGTGCATCTCGACGGCTACAACCTGATGCCGTTCTTCACCGGCAGCGCCAAGGATTCCCCGCGCCGCGATTTCCTTTACTGGAACGACGACGGCGAACTGGTGGCGGTGCGGGTCGCCGACTGGAAGGTCGTGTTCAAGGCGCAGGAGCACGAGGGCATCGACGTCTGGCGCAGGGAGTTCACCAATCTGCGGGCGCCAAAACTGTTCAACCTGCGGGCCGACCCCTTCGAGCGCGGCGACACCTCGATGGAATACGAGAAATGGTTCTTCGATCGTTCCTTCGTCGTGGTCCCATCGCAGGCGGTCGTCGGGAAATGGCTGGAAAGCTTCAAGGAGTTCCCGATCCGGCAGAAGCCGGCGAGCTTCAACCTCGATGACGTCATGCGCAAGCTGACGCCCAAGAACTAGCCGGCGCAGAGAGTGGCCGCCGCCGATGCTGTCCATTGGAGGGCAGTGTCAGCGGCGGTCGTCATTGCGCGGTCCGCGAGCAACCCAGCAGACAAAGGCCAGTCCGCCTGCGAGGCCAGCTAGATCATCGKGCCGGAAATCATATCCGGACCGATGATCTAACCCTTTGTGTTTGCATCGGCTTTCCCGAAAACCGCAATCCACTTTTCGGGCCGATGCTTTAGCAGCAGGAATGCAACGACGCCGGTGTGCCGTGCGGTCATTTCATTGAGCCCGACGAGCACGCTCATGCCGAGCAGGACGGCGAGGCTCGGGCGGAGCTGCACGCGCCATACAGAGCTGATGATCGATTTCAGCACGGGCATGAGCTCCGTCGCGGTGTGGTTTGGCAGGTGCTGACCTCAGCCCGGGTTCCGGCATCATGATGCAAGCGCCACAGGACTGCACTCCCTGCGGTAAGCGGTTTCACTCCGCTTCACATCTTGCGAAGTCTATGGGACGAGACGGAAGGGGGCGCGAGTGTTGAGGATAGCGGCCGCACAAACCGTTGTTTCCCCCGACATCGCCGCCAATGGCAGCGCCATCCGCGCGATGATTGCGCGTGCGGCGGGCGAGGGGGCTCGCCTGATCAATTTCTGCGAAGGGGCGCTGTCAGGCTACGCAAAGAGCCAGATCCTGAAACAGGGGGATTGGCAGGCCTTCGATTGGGCCATTCAGGAGGCCGAGCTTCGCGCTATCGCTGAACTGTGCGGGCAGCTCCGCATCGTCGCGGTCGTCGGCGGGCCCCATCGGCTCGGTCGGGGATATCCGCCGCACAACAGTCTCTACGTCTTCTCTGATACCGGCGCCCTGCTCACCCGATACGACAAGAGGTTTCTCTCGAATACCGAACTTGCTGGCTGGTACACGCCTGGAACGGAGCCGGTCATGGTCGACGTCGATGGCTACAGGTTTGGCTGTGCGATCTGCATCGAATCGCAGTTCCCCGAGATCTTCAGCGACTATGAGCGTCTCGGCGTCGATGGGGTTCTGTTCGCATCATACGGCCTTCCCTGCCGGCCTGAACTGCATCTGGATCGCTGCTGCTACCCCCGCGCAGGACGCCGCCAAAGGCCCCGCCGGCATCATTGGACCGGACGGGGCATGGGCCGCGCAATCGTCGCCATCCCCGGAGCCTGGGCTAGCTATGGCAACGCTGGACCGGAACGACCCCGCCTACGAAATTGCGCTTCAAAGGGCGCGGCMCTGGCGCGCCAGGGCAAGAGAAGGCGAGATCTATCGCGAGAAGCTGGCCGACGATCCCCGCAGCGGAAACAGAAACGGATATTGAACCGTCCATTCGCCCGACGGGAAACCATGCCCGCGGCTTGGTTCGCGACCGACGCTTCGCAGAGGGCGCGAAGCGCTCAGCTCTGCTCCAATGCAGGCAGGCACTCGGTCCGTTCGTTGGAGGTTTGAGCGGCAAGGGCGGCATAGACCACCAATCTCAGATGCCGTCCGCCATCGACGGTGAGCGACGTGTGTTCGAAGGTGACGGGGTGGCCACCGACGCGAAGCGTGCGCGTGCCGGTGCAGGGTGCGTGGACGTCCGGGCTGCGCCACCATGTCTTGAATTCCGGCGAGACATCTTCCAGTTCCGCGACCAGGGCGCGCATGTCCGCATCGCCGCGCGCGCCTGCAAAATCCCGGCGAAAGCTCGCCAGCATGGCTTGCGCCTGGTTTTCCCAATCCACAAGCGTATCGGCGAGGTGCTGATCGCAGAACAGCATCCACAGCAGGTTGCGCCGGTTTGAAGGCTGGCTGCCGAACCGGAACAGGGCTTCGGCCGCTTCGTTATAGGCCAGCACGTCCCAGCGCAGGTTGAGAATATAGGCCGCATGTGGGGCGAGGTCGCCCATCAGCCGGTTCACGAGAGACGGAACCGTGCACCATGTCTTTCCCGGCTCGGCCGGTGGGCGCTCCTGGGCGAGCAGGAAGAGATGCCGTCGCTCGGCGCCATCGAGCTTCAGCACCCTGGCGAGATTGTCGAGGAAACCGGAGGAGACGCCGATATTGCGACCCTGCTCGAGCCATGTGTACCAAGTCAGGCCCACCCCGGCGAGCGCGGCAACCTCCTCGCGCCTGAGGCCGGCCGTACGCCGACGCTTGCCGGAGGGTAAGCCGGCATCCTCGGGCGTCAGCCGCTCGCGATGCGCACGCAGGAACTCTGAAAGCTCGGGTCGGGTCCGATCGGAGGTCGCCATGGCCCCATCCGTACAAAAAGTAATAGCATAATGAGTTAAATTGTATCAGCGTCAATGCCGCTTCATGGCTGTTGCGTCGTTAATCCGAGGACGCAACATGAGTTCCGATACCGCTACGGCCCAAACCCTGCGCAGCCCGGCAGAAAGCTGCGGGGTCCGCCCGCCCTGGCTCGGTTTGTCCGTTCTGCTTCTGGCGGGATTCGTGACGATCTTCGATCTGTTMGTGGTCAATGTCGCGATCCCGGCCATGCAGGCCAGCCTCGGCGCCCGCCTGTCACAGATCGGCTTCATCGTCGCGGGCTATGAACTTGGCTTCGGGGTGCTGTTGATCACCGGTGGGCGGCTCGGCGACATTCACGGCCGCCGGCGGCTCTTCGTCGTCGGAATTGCCGGTTTCACGCTCGCCTCGGCGCTCTGCGGATTGGCGCCGACGATCGAGATCCTCATCGCTGCGCGCGTGGTGCAGGGATTGGCGGCAGCACTCCTGTTTCCGCAGGTCTATGCCTCGATCCGGGTAAGTTTCTCTGCTGACGACGCTCGTCGCGCCTTTGGACTGCTCGGCATGACCTTGGGCCTTGCCGCCATCGCGGGCCAGGTGGTCGGCGGCTTTCTCGTCGAGGCGAACCTGTTCGGTCTCGGTTGGCGCATGATCTTCCTCATCAATGTTCCCGTCGGTGTCATCGCCATCCTGATGGCGCCGTTCATTCCCGAGACCTACGCGCCGGAGCGTCCGAGCCTCGACTGGTCCGGCGTGGCCCTCGTGAGCCTGGGGCTGACGCTCTTGCTCGTGCCACTGATCGAAGGGCCGGCGCAGGGCTGGCCGCTTTGGACCCTTGCATCGCTGGCAGGGGCCGCCGTCCTGATCGCTGCGTTCTACGGGCAGCAGGAGAGCCGGCGCCGGGCGGGCGGCGAGCCTCTCGTCGATATGAAGCTCATGCGTCAATCGTGCTTTGCCCACGGCGGTCTGTTGGTCGTCCTGATCTATTCGACATCGTCCTCGTTCTTTCTATGCTTTGCTCTCCTGGCGCAGACCGGGTTCGGTCTCAGTCCTTTCGAGGCGGGTCTCAGTTTCGTCCCCTGCAGCATCGGGTTCGTCATCGCCTCCATGGCGGCGCCCCGTCTCGTCGCGCGCCTTGGCACAGCCGCAATTGCCGCAGGCGCACTTCTCTATGCCGTGTCGCTCGGCATTCTGATCGCGCAGGTCTGGCTTGCCGGAGCAGGGCTCGTGGTCGCGCATCTGATCCCGGCCTTGATCGTGGTCGGCGCGGCCCAGGGCCTCATCATGACGCCGCTGCTCAACCTCGTCCTCGGTTTTGTGGGGGAGGGACAGGCAGGCATGGCCTCTGGCGTCGTCGCAACGCTGCAGCAAGTCGGTGCGGCGCTGGGAGTGGCCGTCGTCGGCATCCTCTTCGGTGCGGCGCTTGCCGCCGGCATCGACGCAGGAGGGCAAGCCCAGCTCTACGCCTCTGCCTTCGTCGGCGGGATGGCCTACAACCTCGCCGCCGCGATCGTCGCCGCTGTCCTGATCTTTGGGATTGCGCGCAGGAGATTGCCGCGATGACCTTGAAGCCTGGCCTGGGATCGAGGCTCAAGCCGTGCCCGGACCTTCCCCAGATGATCGCCCTCGCCAAAACCCTTGGCACGCGCAACAATGTCGGGCGCCTTGAGGTCTTCGAGATGGATCTGCAATGCATGGAATTCCGCCTGGCCGGCGCCGATCGTGCGCTCTGATCCGGCGGTCATCCAGTCGCTGTCTCGTGCCTTCATCGACAGGAGAGCGACCATGCCTGGCAGGAGCCCATCCCCGACCTGGCGCCTCGGCACCCGCCAGGTGAAAAGGCTCGGCTACGGTGCCATGCAGCTCGCCGGGCCTGGCGTATTCGGCCCGCCGAAGGACCGGGATGCGGCGCTCGCGGTGTTGCGCGAGGTGATTGCCTGCGGCGTCGACCATATCGACACGAGCGATTACTACGGCCCGCATGTCACCAACCAGCTGATCCGCGAGGCGCTGTCGCCCTATCCCGACGATCTCGTCATCGTCACCAAGATCGGCGCCCGGCGCGGCGCTGACGGATCCTGGCTTCCCGCGACCTCGCCGGACGCGTTGCGGCAGGCCGTGCACGACAATCTGCGCAATCTCGGGCTCGAGGCGCTCGATGTCGTCAACCTGCGACTCTGGGGCGATGGCCATGGCCCGGCTGAGGGCAGCTTGGCTGCCGAGCTGACCGTGCTCGCCGAACTCCAGCAGCAGGGCCTTGTCCGCCATATCGGTCTCAGCAATGTCACCGCCAGGCAGGTCGGGGAGGGGCGCGGCATCTGCGAGATCGTCTGCGTCCAGAACCACTACAATCTCGTTCACCGCACGGATGACGCGCTGATCGACGAACTGGCAGCTGCGGGCACGGCCTATGTACCCTTCTTCCCGCTCGGAGGCTTTTCGCCCCTGCAATCGGCTGGGCTGACCGAGGTCGCGGCGCGGGTCGGCGCAACGCCGATGCAGGTCGCGCTCGCCTGGCTGCTGCAGCGCGCGCCGAATATTCTGCTGATCCCGGGCACCGGCTCGGTCGCTCATCTCCGCGAGAATATCGCCGCCGGCGTGCTGGACCTGAGCGGTGAGGCGATCGCGGCGTTGAACACCATCGCAGCGGGATCCGCTTCGGTCCGGGCCTGACGGCAGCGCGTGGGGCATGCTTGCCGGGCCCATGCGCGATGGCGGTATCAGACGGCAATCGAGGAGGTGCCCTGCCTCAGGGCGAGCGCCCGATCAGCCGGTCCTCGACATTCTGCAGATGCCGGCGCATCGCGTCCGCTGCGCCCCCGGGCTCGCGGTGGGCGATCGCGTCGACGATCCGGTCATGGTCCTCGAAGCTGTGATGATCGGCAGGCGGGCTTGAATGGCTCGGTCGCGGCCGCCCCCAGGTGACGGCGCGGCGCACAGCGTTCAGCGTTTCCAAAAGCGCGATCAGGATCGGGTTATGCGCGGCCTCGGCGATCTGGTGGTGGAAGCGCGCGTCATAAGCCTCGTATTCGCGCCAGCTCGTCGCGGCGCGGCAGGAGGCGTTCAGTTCGGCGAGCGTCGCGATCTCGGCCACCGTGGCGTTGATCGCCGCGAGGCGTGAGAGCTCGGGCTCGAGGCCGATCCGCGCCTTCATCACCTGGACCGGATTGCTGCGCTGCACCAGGTCCGCGATATCGACCAGTTGCGGCGGCTTGGGGCCGACGAACGTGCCCTTGCCGACATGGCGCCAGAGCTGGCCCTCGCGTTCGAGCGCGGCGAGGCCCTTGCGCAGTTCTGTGCGCTTCACCCCTAGCAGTTCGGCCAGCTCCCGCTCCGGCGGCAGGCGCCCGTCATCCGGCAGCTGCGCCGCGGTGATGTAGCCATAGAGCTGCGTCAGGACGCCCGAGACATCGGCATCGGGCGGGGTGGGGGCTTTCTGATCCATGATGTGCGACCGGCAATGGGGAACGTGATCGTGATCCCATGGATCGCGGGCGAGCGCAACCATTTTGAATATTGGTTGTGATTATTGCTGCGTTGCGCAAGGATTTTCGGGCAAATTACTGCAAATCGAAGCCTTGACAGGATCAATCCGGCACATGACAGTGCCCAAAATAAAATTGGTTGCGACCAAGATCGCGCAAAAAGCCAAACAGAACTCTGGGAGGAGTCAGATCATGAAGCCGTTGAGGAGAAGGTCCGTCCTGTTCGGAGCCGCCGCCGTCGGCGCTGCGCTGATGCTCGGAAGCGCCGCCGCGCAGGCGCAAGCGAAGGTCAGGGTTGCGCTGGGAGACGTGCTGTCGACCGAGACGCTCTCGATGATCATCGCGCTGGAGCGCGCCAAGGAGAAGGGCGTCGACTACCAGGTGACGCATTTCTCGAAGGAGGACCTTGCCATCCAGGCCGTGATCAACGGCCAGGCGGATCTCGGCGTCGGCACGCCCTACGCGGTCGTCCAGAAGAGCAAGGCGCCGCTGCGCGTGCTCTTCCAGGGCACGCGCCTCGTCTTCTTCCCGGTCGCGGACAAGTCCTACAAGACCTGGAAGGACATGAACGGCCAGCCGATCGCCTTTCACGCCCGCGCCACCGGAACCGAGGCGATCGGCAACATTATCGCCAAGCGTGAGGGCATCCAGTTTGGCGAGCGCAGCTATGTGCCGGGCTCGGAGAACCGGATCATCGGCATGATGAAGGGCCAGATCAAAGCCACCATCGTCGATCTCGCCAACAAGAACCTGCTGCTGGAGAAGGCGGGCGACCGCTTCCATGTCCTGCCCGGCGTTAGCGAGCCGGCTTCCGACGAGACGCTGTTCGGCCGGACCGACTGGATCCAGAAGAACGAGAAGCAGGTCGATGTCATCGTCACCGAATTCCTGCGGCTCTGGCAGGAAATGGCGGCCAATCCGGCGATCGTCGAGCAGGAGAGGGTCAAGCGCAAGCTGATGGCCGACCAGCCGAAGGAGGTACTGGAGGGCATCACCAAATTCTACACGCTGGCGACCAAGGAAGGCGTCTATGCGCCGGCCGGCGGCAGCGCCGAGGTCGCGAAGGCTGATTTCGAGTTCTACACCGAGGCCGGCCAGCTGCAGGGTCCGGCCGCCGAGCTGAAGGTCGAGGATTTCTGGTACCTCGCGCCGCTGGAGCGGGCACGCAAGGCCCTGGGCAGCTAGCCTCGTCCGGACCCGTCCCCGGGGCCGGTGCATGCAGCATCCGGCCTGGGGACCCCTCGTTTCGAAAACGCGCACAAGCGGAGTGCTCTCCCTTGCAGATTTCCGAACTTGCTCCTGCCCTGCCGGCGCTTGGCAGGGCTCCGGCCCAGCGCTGGCGCGATCTCCTGATCCATCCGCTCGTGCTGCGCCTGGTGTCCTTCGCGGCCGCTCTCGCGCTTTGGGAATATGCCGGGCGGATACCGCTCAGCCCCGCCTTTCCGACTTTCCTGGAAACGCTCGGTGGTCTTCGCGCGATCATGGCCGATGGAACCCTGTTCAAGGCCTTCCTGATCACACTCCACCCGCTCGTCATCGGGCTGACCGCCTCGATCCTGTGCGGCGTCGCGCTTGGCGTGCTGATGGGGTTGCACGAACCCTCGGAATGGCTGTTCGCGCCGATCTTCGTGATCGCCCAGGCGGCGCCGCTGGCGGCCCTCATCCCGATCCTGACCTTCGCCTATGGCATCGGGCTGACCGCCAAGGTCATGACCGTCTGCATCATGGCGATGCCGGTCATCGTGCTGAACACGCTCGGCGCCGTGCGCAACACGCCGAAATCGCTTCTCGAAATGGGCAGCTCGTTTCTCGCGACGCGCAGCCAGAGCATCCGCCTGATCATCCTGCCGGCAGCCAGCCCGATGATCTTCGCAGGCCTTCGGCTCGGCTGCGCCGCCGCCTTCATCGGCGTGATCCTCGCCGAACTGCTGATCACGCCGACCGGCATCGGCGACGTGATCTCCTACAACCAATCGGTCGCCGACTATCCCAAGATGTACGCGGCCATCCTCGCCATCATCGTGTTCTCGGTCCTGTTCATCGAGCTGCTCGAGCGGATCGAAGTCACCCTGTTTCGACCGGAGGTGCGCAGATGACCCCCAACGCAGCCATCATGCCGCAGCACCTCGGTGACCGTCCGCCGTTTCCCGCCCGCGCGGCCCGGCCGATCGTCGAAGTGCGCAGCGTCTCGAAAACCTATGCCGGCGGCGTCGAGGCGCTGAGCGGCATCTCGCTGGAGTTTCCGGAAGGGCGCCTGACGACGCTGCTCGGCCCCTCGGGCTGCGGCAAGACCACGCTGCTCAAGATCATCGCAGGCCTGATCCCCGCCACCGGCGGCCAGGTTCTCGTCGATGGCCGCGAGGTGACCGGGCCCGGCCCCGAACGCGCCTTCGTCTTCCAGGATTTTGCGCTGATGCCCTGGGCCAGCGTCATCCGCAATGTCGCCTTCGGGCTCGAGCTGCGCGGCGTCGCCCATAGCGAGCGCGAGGCGATCGCCGAACGCCATATCGCGCGCGTTGGCCTCAAGGGCTTTGAACAGAAATACCCGCACGAACTCTCCGGCGGCATGCGCCAGCGCGTCGGCCTGGCGCGTGCGCTGGCGGTCGATGCCAAGGTCGTGCTGATGGACGAACCGTTCTCGGCCGTGGATGAGCAGACCCGCCGCAAGTTCCAGGAAGAGCTGCTGGAACTCGTCGCCAATGAAGGAAAATCCTTCATCTTCGTCACGCACAGCATCGAGGAGGCGGTCTATGTCTCCGATCGGATTGCGCTGCTCTCGCGCCGGCCGAGCCGCGTCTCGGCGATCATCGAGCCGCAGATAGTCCGTGGCGGCGACCCCGAGAAGATCAGGCGTGACAGTGCCTATCTCGATGTCGTCGAGGCGATCTGGCAGCAGCTCCGGCATTACTTGGACTAGGAGTCGGCCATGGTCATTTCAGGTATCCGCCTTCCGATGATGGCGGCGCTTCTCGTCTGGGCCGTGATCTGGGAGATCGCCGGTCATACCGATGCCGGCTTCATCCTGCCGCCGCTGTCGCGCATCATCTGGCGCGTCTTCGAGATCGTCCCGACAGCCTCCTTCCTCGACGCACTGCTGATCACCGGCCGCGCTTTCCTGCTCGGCAACACGATTGCGATCTGCGTCGGCGTCCCGCTCGGCATCGTGATGGGCCGCTCGGTCATTGCCGACCGGCTTCTCCTGCCCTGGGTGAACCTCTTCCTCTCCGCGCCGCTCAGCGCGCTGGTGCCGGTCATCATGGTGCTGTTCGGGCTGGGCGAGACGACGATCGTGCTGACCGTCGTGCTCTTCTCGATGTGGATCATCGTGCTCAACACGCGCGCCGGCATCCGCGCCATTTCGCCCTCGCTGGTCGAGATGGCGCGCAGCTTCGGCGCCAATCGCTGGCAGGCCTTCAGCCGGATCTATCTGTGGGCGGCACTCCCCGAAATCCTGGCGGGCATCCGGCTCGGCATGATCCGCGCCGTCAAGGGCGTGGTCATAGGGCAGCTGCTGGTCTCCGTCGTCGGCTTCGGCACGCTCTTCGAAATCTACCAATCGCATTTCCTGATGGAGCATTTCTGGGCGCTGCTGCTCGTGCTCTTCGCCTTCGCCTTCACCCTCAACGAACTGCTCGCCCGGCTCGAACGTCGGTTCGGCTATTACGCCGCCGCGCGCTGAAGACCTCTCTTGCCAACGAAGGATCCCGCAAGATGAATATCGCCACGCCTCAGAACCATGTCGTCCAGGCCCCGGAACAGGTCACGGTCCCGGTGCGGGGGACGCAAAGCCGGTTCCCCGTTCACCGCATCTACTGCGTTGGCCGCAACTATGCCGCCCACACCATCGAGATGGGCGGCGACCCCAACCGCGAGGCGCCCTTCTTCTTCCAGAAGAACCCCGACAGCGTCGTCCTCGATGGCGCCGATTTCCCCTATCCGCCGCGCAGCAGCAATGTGCACCACGAGATCGAGATGGTGGTCGCCCTTGCCAAGGGCGGCAAGGATATCCCGGTCGAGCGCGCGCTCGAGCATGTCTATGGCTATGCGGTGGGCCTCGACATGACGCGGCGCGATCTGCAGGACGAGTGCAAGAAGGCGGGCCGGCCCTGGGAGATCGGCAAGGCCTTCGAGCATTCCGCGCCGCTCAGCGAAATCGTGCCTGCGAGCACGATCGGCCATCCCGAGAACGGTGCGGTCTGGCTCAAGGTGAATGGCGAAATCCGCCAGCAGGGCGATCTCAACCACATGATCTGGAAGGTGCCGGAGATGATCTCGTATCTCTCCGGCCTGTTCGAGTTGCAGCCGGGCGACCTGATCATGTCCGGCACGCCGTCGGGCGTCGGCGCCATCGTCCGCGGTGACGTGATGGAGGGCCATGTCGAGGGCATCGGAACGGTGCATGCCAAGGTCGCCTGAGCGCGGCGACCGCGCCCCTCACGGCAGGCCGGCCTCGGCCGGTCGTGCCGTGAGGGGCAATTTGCCTGATGGGCGCCGTCCGGTTTCACTATCGCGGCGCGACTGTCGGCGCCTTCGGCCAGGGCTGTTGCCGATAACGCCCTGGAACAGGTTCGCTGGCTGGCGGGTTACCCTGGAAACCAGGGAGGCTCCAATGGCCAAACAACCCGAATCCCTTGCCACATTCGCGGCAACGGCCCGCAATGACGGCAAGAAGCCCAAGGATATCGGTCTCACTGCTACGCCCGAGACGGCACCTCTTCCCGGCGACACGAAGAAGGAGGCCGACGCGGCCACCAAGGTTCTGCGCGAAGGCGTGCTCAAGAAGGACCAGGGCGCGGACGAGGCGATCGACAAGCTCCCCGACCGCACGCGGGATCTGTGATCCAAGCCTGAGCGGACGCTCCGGCACCGGACCTGGGCTCAGTGTCCAGGGCCCGGGGCGGGGGCCGGCTCGCTGGCCGGGGCCGCGTCTTTCGGCCTGCCCCTGCTGCGCTCGCGCATCCGCTGGAACACGACATAGAGCATCGGGATCAGGAAGATGCCGAAGATCGAGGCGAAGAGCATGCCGCCGAAGACCGGCGTGCCGACCGCCCGCCGGCTGAGCGCGCCGGCCCCCGTGGCAATCACCAGCGGCAGCAGACCGAGGATGAAGGCAAAGCTCGTCATCATCACCGGGCGGAAGCGCAGCCTGGCGCCGGACACGGCGGAATCGATGATCGACTCGCCCTTGGCGCGTTGCTCCAGCGCGAATTCGACAATCAGGATGCCGTTCTTCGCCGCGAGCGCGATCAGCACGACGAGGCCGATCTGGGCGTAGACGCCGAGGCTGACGCCGGTCAGCGCAACCGAGGCGACTGCGCCGAGCACCGCGACCGTGACCGAGAGCAGCACCGCGATCGGCACGTTCCAGCTCTCGTAGAGCGCGACGAGGAAGAGATAGGCGAAGAGCAGGGCGAGCGCGATGACGATCGGGGTGCCGCCGCTTGCGGCCTTCTCCTGCAGGGCCGTGCCGGTCCATTCGAAACCGAAGCCCGCCGGCAGGGTCGTCGCCGAGATGCGCTCCATGGCCTGGATCGCCTGACCCGAGCTGACGCCGGGCTTCGGCGAGCCGTTGACGATCGCGCCCCGGTAGCCATTGTAGCGGGTCAGGGCCTGCGGCCCGGTGACGAGGCGCACCTGCGAGAGCGCGTTCAGCGGCACCATCGCGCCGGTTTTGCCGCGGACATAGATCTTGCCGATATCGGTCACGGCCCGGCGGAAGGGCGTCTCGGCCTGGACATTGACCTGCCAGGTCCGGCCGAAGACGTTGAAGTCGTTGACGTAGAAGCCGCCGAGCGTCGCCTGGAGGGCGTTGAAGATGTCGGCGATCTGGACGCCGAGCACCTGCGCCTTGTCGCGGTCGATATCAAGATAGATCTGCGGGGTGTCGGCGGCGAAGGTGCTGAAGACCGCGGCGAGCTCGGGCTGCTGGTTGGCGGCGATGAGCAGGCCGCGCATCGTGGCTGCGATGTCGGTCGGCGACTGGCCCTGCAGGGCTTCGAGCACATATTGGAAGCCGCCGGTGCTGCCGAGCCCGATGATCGGCGGCAGGTTGAACGGAAAGACCGTTGCCTGCTGCACGGCGGCAAGCTGCGGCCGCAGCGCCCCGATGATCGCGCCGACCCCTTGCGCCGGATCCTTGCGGTCCTCGAACGGCTTCAGGCGGATGACGAAGAAGGCCTGGTTGGAGGAGGCGAGGCCGTCGATGAAATTGAAGCCGACGACGGAAAGCACGCCCTGGACGCCGGCGACCGGCCGGACGATGCTCTCGACCTGCTCGACCACGGCCGCGGTCCGGTTCACCGAGGCGCCTTCGGGCAGGCGCATCGCGATGAAGAAGGCGCCCTGGTCCTCTTCCGGCAGGAAGCTCTGCGGCGTGGTCAGGAACAGCCCGCCCGTCGCGGCCAGGATGCCGGCGAGCACGAACAGGACGACGACGGCGACCCTGACCAGGCGCCTGACGATCGCGGCATAGCCGTCGCGGACCTTGTCGATGCCGTTCATCACGTAGCGCATCGGCCCGCCGCCGCCATGGCCGCGCTTGATCAGGATCGAGCAGAGCGCCGGGCTCAGCGTCAGGGCGTTGATTGCCGAGATCAGCATGGCGGTCGAGACGGCGACCGCGAATTGCCGGAAGAGCTGGCCGCTGATGCCGGGAATGAAGGCGACCGGCACGAAGACCGCGAGCAGCACGAAGGTGATGGCGATGATCGGCCCGGTGATCTCGGCCATCGCCTTCTTGGTCGCGTCCGCGATCGAAAGCTCCGGCTCCTCCTCGACGACGCGCTCGACATTCTCGATCACCACGATGGCGTCGTCGACGACGATGCCGATGGCGAGCACGAGCGCGAGCAGGGAGACCGTGTTGGCGGTGAAGCCGATCACCAGCATGACGGCGAAGGTGCCGATGATCGAGACCGGTACCGCGACCAGCGGGATGATGGTGGTGCGCAGCTTGCCGAGGAAGAGGAAGACGACGAGGCCGACCAGCACGAAGGCTTCGAGCAGGGTGCGGATGACCTCGTCGATCGTGGCGCTGACGAAGACCGTGGTGTCGAAGAAGATGCCGTAGGCGAGATCCTCGGGGAAGCGCTTGGAGAGCGCCTCCATCGTCGCCCGCACCTTCTTGGCGACATCGATCGCATTGGCGCCGGGCGACTGGTAGATGCCCATGGCGGCGCCCGGCGCGCCGTTGAAACGGCTGTAGCGATCGGCCGTGCGGGCCCCGATCTCGACGCGCGCCACATCCCTGACGCGCACGACCGAGCCGCCCGGATTGGTGCGCAGCACGATATTGGCGAATTCCTCCGGCTTGGTGAGGCGGCCCTGCGTCTTGACCGTGAGCTGGTATTGCTGGTCGCTGCTGACCGGGGCGGCTCCGATGCGGCCGAGCGCCGCCTGCACGTTCTGGCCCTGGACCGCGGAGATGACGTCGCTCGGTGTCAGGCTGAGCGCCGTCAGCCGGTTCGGATCGAGCCAGACCCGGAGCGAGTAATCGAGCGGGCCGAACAGGCTGACCTGGCCGACGCCGTTGATGCGGGCGAGCGCGTCGACCAGGTTGATCGTCGCGTAATTGCTGAGATAGAGCGAGTCGAATGTGTGCTTCGGCGAGTGGATCTCGACCACCTGCAGCAGCGCGGCGGATTTCTTGCGGACGGTCAGGCCCTGACGCGTGACCTCGGTCGGGAGCTGCGGCTGGGCCAGCGACGAGCGGTTCTGGACATTGACGGTATTGATGTCCGGGTTGGTGCCGAGCGCGAAGGTGACGTTGAGCGTGTAGCTGCCGTCGGCGCCGCTGGTCGACTGGTAGTAGAGCGCGTTGTCGACGCCGTTGATCTGCTGCTCGATCGGCTGGGCGACGGTGGTCTCGACCACCTCGGCATCGGCGCCGGGATAGCTCGCGGTCAGGGTGACCTGCGGCGGCACGATATCGGGGAACTGCGCAACCGGGATCGTGAAGATGGCGATGAGGCCCGCCAGCGTGATGACGATCGAGACGACGAAGGCGAGGCGCGGCCGGTCGACGAAGATCGACGAGATCACGTCTAGCTCCCGCTTGCCGGAGCAACGGGCGTGGCGGAGACGGTCAGGCCGGGGCGCACCTTGAGCAGGCCTTCGACGATGACGTTCTCGCCCTCGGTCAATCCGGTTTCGACGACGACATCGGCGTCCTGCTGCGGGCCCAGCTTGATGCGGCGCTGCTGGGCCTTGCTGTCCTTGTCGACGACCATGACATAGCTGCCGGCCTGATCGACCTGGACGGCCGCCTGCGGCACGACGAGGCGTGCCTGCTGGCTCCGCTCGCGGACCTCGACCGAGACGAATTCGCCGTCGATCAGCTGGCGATCGGGGTTGGGCAGCGAGGCCCGCATGGTCACGGTGTCGGTCTGCTGGTCGACCTGCGGGTCGGTATAGTTCCAGACGCCGGGATGGGGGTATTCCTTGCCGGAGGACAGGCGCACGGTGATCGCGATCTTGCTCTGGCTGCCGTCCTCGCGCCGGCGCGCCTCGCGGAGTTCCTCGAGCTGGCGCACGCTGACCTGGAACAGGACATACATCGGGTCCTGGCTGACGATGGTCGCGAGCGGGTTGCTGCTGGGGCCGACGAGATTGCCCTGCGTATAGGCCGTGCGGCCGATGCGGCCGGCGATCGGGGCGATGATGTCGGTGTAACCGAGATTTTCCTTGGCCTGGGTCAGTGCCGCCTGGTTCTGCAGCACCGAGGCATGGGCGACGTCGAGAGCGGCGCGGTTGCTGTCGAGCGTCGCCTGCGAGACGGCCTGCGTCTTCACCAGGTCCTGCGAGCGCGCATAGGTGAGCTGAGCGTTGAGCTCCTGGGCCTTGGCGGCGGCGAGGTTGGCCGTCGCCTGGTCGAGCTGCGCCTGATATTGCACCTTCTCGATCTGGTAGAGCGTGTCGCCGGCCTTGACCTCCTGCCCCTCGGTGAACTGGATCTTGTCGAGGAAGCCCTGCACGCGGGCGATCAGCGCCACGCTTTCGGGCGCCTTGATGCGGCCGACGAAGGAATAGGACCAGGTCACGCCCTTCTTGGTGGCGGGCTGGATGCCGACGGCGGGCGCAGGCGGGGCGGCCGGAGGTTGCGCGGCTTGCCGGTCGTTGCAGGCGCCGAGCGCCAGCGCCATCACCGCAATCGAGACAAGCAACCGGAACGTCATCCGTATGCCCCGCAATGATCGATCCCGGGGATGCAAGCCCCCAGGAACCCAAGTCCCGTAGGATCGAGACCCGCTGGGACCTGCGCCCATGGTGACAAACTTCCGGGCGCTTGCACAGAGCCCGGCTGATGCCGAAACCGCGAGGGGCTGGGTTCGCCGAGGCTGTCGGCGTCTCCGTGACGGTTCAGAGCGGTTCGACTACGTCGGGATTCATGGCGATGAAGAGTTCAGCCTGACGCGCGAACAACATCCAGGCCGGATCATTCTCCGACCGTCCGGCGTGGCAGTGCATGATCGTGAAGATCGCCACCGTTCCGGCCGGCTGCTCGGGGTCGATGCGCGCGGCGCGACACATCGCCCTGGCAATTCTCTGGACGCGCGGATCATCCCGACGACCTGCCGCGCTCACCCCCGCGGCCACGGGTTTGGCTTCGTCGATCAGAGGCATGGCGGACCTCCCGTCCTGTCATAAGCTGATGCGAGACAGTCAAACGATCGGCCCGGCTATCGGTTCCCGCGGCAAAGACTCGCGCCTTTGTCGGTTGGCCATACGCGGGAGATGAAGCGGTGCTCGCCCGGCCTCAGTCACTGACCGTGCGCGAAATCAGTACCTGTTCTGGCGCGTCACATCGCCGATCGCGGTCAATCCGGCCAGCGCCTGCGGCGACCCGTTGCTCCTGTAGAGCGCCGTGAAGACCCTGCTGGCATCGGTGTAGCGGCCGAGATGGAAGTAGGACCAGCCGCGCATCATCATCAGGTCGGTGGTTTCGGGAGCAAGACGGGCACGTTCCGACAGGGTTACCAGGGCGCCGTTGAAGTCCTTGTTGTCATATTGCGCATAGAACCGCTCGGAGAGCAGCAGCGCCGAGAGTTCGCGGCGCTGCGCGGGAGCCGGATTGGTCTGCGCCGCCGCGACATTGGCCTCCGCCGTCAGGCCTTGCTGGAGCTTCGCATAGGTCTTGCCCATGGCCGCGTCGGCCGCGACCTGGCCCGAGCTGCTGCGCATCGCGGCCTCGAAAGCCTCGGCCGCAGCCGCAGGGCGCTTCAGGTTGAGCAGGCACCAGCCGCGCTGCAATGCTGCCGCGCCCGACTGGCCATTGCCGCAACTGCCGGAAGCGGGCGCTGCCGCCTGGCGGCGCCGGACAGGCTCAGCGTCGCTATCGGCCTGGACGGTCTGGACGGTCTGCCGGGCTGCCCGGGAGCGCACCGGGCGGCTCAGTGCGGGTTCGATCGGGTCTCGCTCGCGTATGACCGGCACGGCCGGAGCGGCGACATCATCCCGGCGCTGCTGCTGGTCACGCGCATCCTGGCCATGCGCATCTTGGCCGCGCGAGGCGCGGTTGCGGCGCGGATCGAGCAGCGCGGCGATCCGTTCGGAGCGGCCGCCCCAGTCGTTGACGATCGCGCGCAGGCCGGCCTGGTCCCGCAGGCGCTGCCGTGCCAGGGCAAGCCCATAGGCGGCCGGCTCATAGCCACGGTCCCAGGAGAGGGCGGTTTCGAACCATGTCTCGGCCGGGGAGGTCTGGCCGGCATTATAGGCATACCAACCGAGACCGGCCGCGCCTGGCGCGTAGCGGTCGGTCGCAACGGTCTTCGCGATCCGCTCGACGACGGCGCGATCCAGCTTCGGAGCCGGTTCCTGCGTGATCAGCGACGTCACCGCGTCGAGATAGGCCTTGCGGTTGGCGGCGCCTGCGTCCAGCCATTGCGAACCCAGCGCCTCGGCCTCGCGATATTTGCGATTGGCGGCCAGCGCGAGCACCGCGCCTTCCGCCGCCTTGGCTCCGCCCTTGCGCTGCAAGACGGACTGGAACAGCGCCTCCGCCTTGACCGGATCATTGTGGCGCAGCGTGTAGAAGCCGAGCAGGATGGCATCGTCCGGCGTCGTCGCGGCGTTCGCAAGCGCCTCGACCCGCCGGATGTCGTCGGCGGATACGGTGAGCTTGGTATCCTCGGCAGCCCGCCCGATGCGCCGCCGCGCGATCTCGTCACGGATGCTGGAGAATTCGGTCTGCCTCTCCTGCGCCAGAAGCGCGTCCGTCAGCGTATCGGGCAGCGTCGCCAGCGCCTTCTGCATCGTCCCGATCCGTTCTGCCGGGGTGTTGCAGTTGCCCAGCACATAGGAATAGGCGTCCCGCGCCCGCTCGGGCTTGCCGGTCTGCACGAAGGCCTCGGCCACCCGCCACAGCGCATCGACATTCGCGCAGGTCAGCAAGGCCGGCGTCTCGGTGCCGATCCGGATCACCTGCTCCCATTGCCGCGCATTGGAGGCATTGACCAGCCGCTGCGCCGCCTCGGCGGCGTCGAGCCGGGCGACGAGATCGACAGGCGCACGCCAGTTCGGCTCTCTGGTGCCGCGTTGCGCAATCGCGGCCCGGACCTCGGCGATCTTGCCTTCCGAGAAGAGCTTCCAAAGCCGCTCGAGCTCGGGATCGCCGGTTTGAGCCGGAGACGTCAGGTCGGCGGGCGGCTTCCATTCCGGATAGAGGGCGCGCAGCCGGGCAAGCTCGGCCTCCAGGCGCCGCGTGTCGCCCTGAGATGCGAAATAGCGCAAGGCACTCTCGTCGACGACGGGGGGCCGCTGCGCCGGTTGGCCGGGCGGGGTCGCCGGCGGCTGCGCCTGAGCGAGTTCCGGCGCGGGTTGCTGGCTGTCAGGGGAAGAGCTTCCGGCCGCGGCCGCCTGACGGATCGCCGCAGGCGGCGTCAACGACAGATCGACCTCCCGGCCATGGCGGCCGAAGGCATAGAACGCGGCACTCGCGAGGACGATCGCCAGGACGGCGTATTTCACATGCATTGCGGATACCTCTCGCGGAGCATCGAGAGGGACAGAAGATGCAGGGTCGAGGGATAATAGGCCGTCGGCTGGAAGGTCTTCAATTCCGCCGGGATTGGCGTCTTGTCGAGCGCGCAGGCCATCGCGGCCGCGAGAATGCGATAGCCGGCGTCGGGCAGCGGCTCGACGGGATTGCCGGTCTTGACGTCGATCACGGCAGTCCCGCCGGCCCATGCCTTGCGGAACGGCTCCATGCGCGCCTTGTCGGCCAGCCCCGCCCGCATCAGATAGAGCGGGATGCGGATGGCGTTGTAGCCGAACTGGGGCGGGAAGCCGTCGGCAGGCCTGGGCGTGTCCTTGATCGAGACCCAGTCCGGCGCCAGCATCTTCGCCTTGGCAAGCGTGTCGAGCAGTTTCAGGCCGCTCGCCTGCACCTGCATCCAGCTCTGATCGCCGGTGAGCTGCGCGAGCGCCGGCAGCGCCTCGAACACCCAGTAGGATGGATTGACCACGGGCCCGTCGGGCCGGTCCTTCTCGGAAAAGCCGACCGCGCCGGGCATCAGCCAGGTCTCGCCACCGCGCTTCAACAGCGCGACCTTGGCCAATGACCGGGCGATCTGGCGCGCCGCCGCCGTGTAGGCCGGCATGGCCCAGCGCGCGCCGGCGCAGGCAAGGGCCTCGGCGATCAGCAGATCGCCGTCGCTGGCATTGTTGATGTCGGTGACATGGGGGCTCGCCTTGGGGTCCCAGCGCCAGGCCGCGAGCCCGTCGTCGCGGATCAGGAGCTCTGTGCGCGTGAACGCGAATATGCTGGCGAAGCTGCTGCGGTCGCCCGCGAGACAGGCGAGCAGCAGGCCATAGCCCTGGCTCTCGCTATGGCTGATCCCGCCATTGGCATCGTCGATCACGCGCCCTTCGGGCGTGACGAATTTTTGCCGGTAGAGCTCCCATGCGCCGTCGGGGAGGGAGGCAGACAGGGCCGATGTGAGAAGCATCATGGTGGCTGAGAATGTAGCCAGGAGCTTTCTCATGAGCGCCGCCCCAACCGTCCGAGCATCAACGCGGTGCCGATGCCGAGGCTGATGCAGGCGGCCAGGAGCGTCAGCGCGTAGGTGCCGATATTGCTCGACATCCAGTTGGCGAGGACGAGGCGCATATTTGTCAAGCTGAAGGGCCGCGTCATGAAGAAGGAGGTGCGGTCGGCGGAGAGGACATGTGTTTCCTGCCCACCCCGGAAAGCCGTGATCCTGCCGGCCATGGCAGCCCAATTGCCCGGCGTCACGATCCGGGCAACGCTGCTCTCGAGCGCCTCTTCGCGCCGGGCGACGAAGGCGGTCCAGACCTGCCGGGTATCCGGATCGGCGGCCTGGGCTGCGATCAGGTCGGTTCCCTCGGCAGGCTCGTAGAGCGAAGACGAGCGCGACGGTGTGCGCAATTGGGCAAATGACAGGTCGAAGGTGCGCTGCAGCCAGCCGTCGAAGGCAACGAGATAGCGGGCCAGCGGGCCACCGAGCGAGTTCCGCCACCGGTCGCGGATCTCGTTCGTGGATTGCGGCACGCCGCCTGAATCTTCCGGTGTCGTCTGGCGGCCCTGGAAACGGTTGAGCACGGCGTCGAACACGGCCGTGCCATCCGCATCGGGCGAGACCACGACGGCGTCGGCGCGCTGTGGCCATGTGGTGCGGACGGTGTCGGCGATGCCGACGCGCGGCAGCAGGCCGCTTGGCAACTGGCCGACGGCGCCGACGATCAGCGCCGGGCGATCTCCCACGGTGGCGGCGTTCGCCAGCGGATCGACCGCGATGGGCCGGCTGGCGCGCTGGGCCAGGCGCGCCAGCAGAGTCGCCGCCGCACCGTAATTGGCGGCATCGAGCCGGCCCATGACCAGGGCCACGCGCGGCGCCACCGAGTAGGGAAATCCCGTGCCGGAAACGGCGGCGAGGTTTGGCTTGACGCCGATCTTCGCGAAATCCGGAACGGCCAGCGAGGTGGCATCGAACAGCGCGAAACGGCTCTTGCCAGGCAGCGTCGCGCCGGGCCCGCAGCTCAGATCGGTTCTCGCGATCGTGACGGCCTCGAGCCAGAGCTCATTGATCCCCGGCCGGAAATGCCGCATCGGCACGGTGATGGGGAATTGCTGGAACAGGCCGCCGGTCGTCGTGTTGAGCGGCACGGTCGCGGCGACATTGCCGTTGACGAAGATCTCGATATGGCTGACGCCGGGCAGGACCTCCGCGGAATAGGCGCCGTCGAGAAGAAGCGTGGCCTCACCGTAGGCGTTCGCAAAAAAGTCGCCGGGCATTGCGACGACGGCGCGCACCCGCATGCGCCGGCCGGTCGATTCCTGGGTGGGAACGCCGAGATCGGCGAAGCGCAGCACCTGCCGGCCCGTAACGTAAGGTGGGTTCGGCGTGTGCCAGCTCGCCGTATCCATGCTTGTGCGGTTGATATTGGTCGGCCTCGAAACCGGCTCGGTCAGGATCTTGGCGACGACCGCCTCGATATCCGGCCAGCCCTGGCCCGTGACGAGAAGTGTGGCCGGACCCAGCTTCGGACTGGCGACGAAGCCGAGGAAGCTGCGGGTGGCCGCTTCCTCCGGGATCGAGCCGAGTAGCTCGCCCAATTCGTTCGCTGTCCCGATCACAACCGTCAGCGAGCCCGGCCGCAGCCGCTCCGGCGGCCGTTCGGAAACCCGCACCACGACCTGCCCGAAGCGCCCGCGCAGGGCCACGGCCTGGGCTACGGCGAGAATGGTGTTGCCCGCGATCGCCCGCGACGCGCTGGGCGCCACGATGTTGATCGTCGTCTGGCCGCTTTCGTCCCCGCCGATCGACGGCAGATCGTCGATGCCTCGCAAACGCAGCTGCGCGGCATCGGGGCTGCGAAAGCTCAGTCGCGTGCCGGCACCGTCGATGCGCGTCCAGAGTTCATAGGTGGATGCCAGGGTGCAATCCGTGCGGTGGCGCTGCACGACCTCGAAACCGATCGTATTCTCGCCTGCGCGCAAAAGCGCCTTGCGGATCGCGACCGAGAGCCGCGCCAGCCGGTCCGACGATGCAATCGGCTGCTCGATGACGCGCTCGCCATTGATCCGCACGGTCAACCGCGAGGCTTCCGGCATCACGACGAGGGCATTCTGGAATGCCACGTCCAGGTTCAGATCGGCAGCGGCTTCGTCCTGCGTCAGGAAGAAAGCCCAGTTGCGGCTGTCGCTCTCGCCTTCCAGGGTGACGCGGGCGGCAGGAAGCAACGGCTTGAACGCAAAGGGGACGGGCGCAGTCGCTGCCGTCGCGGACTTCGGCGGCTGGCTCGGGGCAGGGGGCTCAGCAGCAGGTGCAGCCGGTGCCACGGGGGGCTTTGCGGCCGGCGGCTGCTCCGGAGGCGCGATCATGAACGGGGCCGGCTCGGCCGGGGCTGGCTGCACGCGCCCGTCCTGGGCCATGCTGGCGCCGCAGAACAGCGGCAGGGCCATGGCGGCCATCAGGGAGAATGGCTGCAGCCTCATTCCGCTGGCCTCGCCGGTGTCGCCGAAGAGCGTGTCAGGCGGTAAAGGCCGAAGAAATAAGACAAGCCGCGGCTCGTCTGGAAGATCGCGATCCGCAGGAAGCGGATCGTGCCGTAGACGACCCCCATGTTCTGGCGCCGCGCCTTCTGGAACAGGGTCCAACGCTCGGCGTCGGAAAAGGCGAGATCGGCGATCATGCGGCTGTGCAGGGCTTCGCTCGGGGCGTAGCGGCAGCCCATCAGCAAACCCTTGTMGTCAGGCGCCAGGCGCATCACACGCACCGGCAGCGTGCCGGCCGGCATGTTGATCGTGGTCTCGAAAGAAATGAGCGCCTCGCTGCCGACAGGCAGCTTGTCGAAAACATGGGACAGAACGCGGATGCCGACGCCGTCGACGGAGGCGTTCTCGGTGACGATCGGCGCGGTCTGCCCGTCTATGGTGATCTCGCCGCGTCGCCGCACTGCGAAGCGCCGGGCCGCGCGCCCCTCCGGCCGCTCGGAGACGACGCCGAGCGCGCAGCCCGCCATCAGCAGGTTGAGCAGGTTCCAGAGGCCGACGACCACCGTCGTGTCGGCATTGTAGGGCTCGGTGATGATCCGCCAATAGGTCGCGACGACACCGAGCGCCAGGACGCCGAAAATGATGAAGAACGGCAGCCCCAGCTCGGAGACGCGACGGGTTTCCAGAGATTCGTTCTTGGCCGTGACCTTGAAGGTCGGCTTGCCCGGATTGATGAGGACCGAGACGACCGCAGGCAGCAGGTAGACCGACTGGATGAACTCGTAGAGTTCCGAGATCCATGGCCAGCGATAGCGGCCATAGAGATAGTTCTGCATCATCAGGTTCACGACCATATAGCTCAGGATATAGGCGAAGAACTCCGCCCCCGATGCCGTGAAGATCTGCAATCCGAAGAACAGGTAGAACAGAGGCGAGATCAGGAAGATCCAGCGCGCGAAGGGAAACAGCCAGAACAGCGCCGAGGAGCAGTAGCAGAGCCGCTGCGGCAGCGAGAGACCGGTTTTGAACAGCGGGCGATGATAGATCAGGATCTGCATCATGCCCTGCGCCCAGCGCGAGCGCTGCCCGATGAAGCTCGCAAAGGTCGCCGGCTGCAGCCCGGCGATCAGCGGCTTGTCGACATAGACGCTGTGCCAGCCGGTGGCGTGCAGGGTGATCGCCGTCTCGGCGTCTTCCGTGATGCTACGTCCAGCGAAGCCATTGGTGGTCTTGAGTGCCTGGCGGCGCAGCACCGCAGCCGAACCGCAGAAGAACGAGGCGTCCCATTTGTCGAGACCGCGCTGGATGATGCCGTAGAACATCTCGTTCTCGGACGGCATGTATTTGAAGGTCTGGAGATTGCGCTCCAGCGGGTCGGGATTGATGAAGAAATGCGGCGTCTGCACCAGGAACAGCTTCGGGTCCTGGCCGAAAAAGCCCACGGTCTCCGCGAGGAAGGACCGTGCGGGCGCATGATCGGCATCGAAGACGACGATCAACTCGCCTTCGGAGTGAGCGATACCGTTGTTGAGGTTACCGGCCTTGGCGCTGATATTGCGCTCGCGCGTCAGATAGGTGACGCCGAGGCCCTCGCATAGCTTTTGCAGCGTCCCCCGGCGCTCCTTGGCGGCGTTGGCGGCCACGAAATTATCCGCGTTGCACTTCTCGTCGGTTCCGCCATCGTCGAGGAGAAAGACCTTCAGGCGATCGGCCGGGTAATCCATCGCGAGCGCAGCCGCGAGCGTCGTCGCCAGCAGGTCCGCCTCTTCGTTATAGGTCGGCACGAAGACGTCGACGGTGGGCGCATTCTCCAGGTCGACCGGCGGTGTCTTGCGCGGCGGCAAGGGCAGCGCGACCACGAACAGGCTGAGAAACAGCATGCCGATATTATAGAACTCGGCGAGATAGAGGATCATCGCCGGGATGAAGTCCTCGATCTGGTTCGCCGGCGGCAAGGTGCTCGTCGTGCGCCAATAGATGTAGCGCAGCACGATCGCCGTTCCCAATCCCAGCGCGATCAGCCGCCAGACGCCGTCAGGCCGCAGGAACTTCAGCGCGATCATCGCCGTGACCACGATCGCCCCCGCGATCAGATGCGCCTGCAGGCTGATCGGCAAGGTGATCAGCACCACGACCAAGGCGGCGATCACAGCCCAGACGATGACGTAGATCGTTGTTCGCATCGGTCTTCAGGTGATCCTGGTTGCGGTCAAGGCGACAAGGGCGGCGGAACGGTCGGGTATCCTTCCAGGGGTCGGTCCGGCAAAGGCCTGTCCGGGACAGGGTCTCTCACCTCGGTACGGGCCGGCTGCGGACGTTTCGGGCGGGCAACCGGAGGTGGCCGCTCGACCGCATCAGGCAGGAATGCCTGGGGCATGGATGCCTGGGGCAGGGGATAGATCGGCGCGCCGGCCTCGCCGAGATCGGGGGACGGCGATGGCGCATCCCCGATCGGGTTCCAGCCTGCGCGCCTGAGCGAGGCGTTGACGGAAAACCCATAGGCGAGGCGCAGCAAGGCGGCTTCCGACGCTCCCGGCGCACAGATCCGCAGGCGCACGGAGATCACGCCCGATCTGGGGCGGAAAAGGCTGTCATCGCTTGCGACGCGCTGCCAGGCGTAAAGACAGCCATCGCCCCCGGGGCCGCGGCCAAAGGCATAGCCGAACGGGCCGTAGCGGTTCTGCACATAGGCGGCCGACGGCACCATGGCGACGCCCGGAAGCCGCTCCTCCATCTCGCGCGCGATCGCGAAATCCTCGATGCTCGGAAGCGAGAGGAGCCTGCCTTCCACACCATTCGTATCGGGAACATCCGCCGCCGTCAGGAAGGCGGCATAGATCGCATTCTCGCCCGGCGTCCGGCCTCGCGTGGCGAGCGTAACGGTCTGGGACACGGCATTTTCGTAGCTGCGCTGCGTGACGTTCACGACCGCTGGCCCGCCCGGCGGCAGCACGATGAGGGCGCGGCTCGGGTCGACGGCGATGGAGCGTGTTGCAAACGACAGTTCGGCATCCGTCAGCCTCTGCTCACCGCAGCCTGCCGCCATCGCACCCAGCAAGGCCGCGGCGGCAAGGGTTGCGAGCCGCCCCCTGGTCTGGCCGCGAGCCGGGCCGAGCGCCGGACGCAGGCCGGACACGCTCATCGGCACGCAGGCCGGTGTCTTGGAGCGATCGACATGTCGGAACCATTGATTAACAAAGATTAACACGTTCTTACCGCAGGCTGATGCGGCCAGTCTTTGGCCCTCGATCGAATCATACCTGCCAGTACAGACAATTCCGGCACCGGCACCAACCCCTGTCGAGCGAGCGCAGTGGGAGAATTTGGAATACTGGCGTTCTCATCCCCCATAATCTTTGCGATGGTCGCCGGGGACTGCCTCGACACTCGGCAGGCCTTCTCTGTTCCGGATTGAAAGCCGGCGAAGCGGATGATCTGGAATATCCTTGTCGCCGGCGTCGCAGAAGGGAGGGGGCTTGCCGCCATGACTAGCGCAGCTGCGGACGGGATGCGGCGAGATCGTTGCGGATCGCGGTCGCGGCCACGCCGGCCTGACCCATGGCATGACTGATCTGGTCGAGACCGATCACGACATCGCCGGCCGCGTATAATCCCGCGATGCTGGTGCGCTGGTGGCGATCGACCTGGATGCAGCCATCATCCGTCACGGCCGCGCCCAATGCGGTCGCGAGGTCGGAATGAACGACCGAGCCAAGGGCGGGATAGACGGTGTCGAAGCGCAGCCGCCCCGCGGCCGAAGACAGGCTCAGGCCATCCTCCTCCAGCCGGAAGTCCTGCGCGGGTCCGCCGATGATGCGAACCCCGAGACCCGCGAGACGCTCATTCAGGGGGGCGGCAAGGCCCTCGGTTCCATCGAGGACAAGGCTGACCCGCGCCGTATACGACCGCAGGAATTCGCATTCATTCGCAGCGCCGGCATCGGAGCCGATGACCGCGACGTTCTGCCCGGTGACCTCGTAGCCGTCGCAAACCGGACAGTAGCGCAGGCGGCCCAGCATGAGCGCCTCGGCATGGAGCGCGTCGGCAATCGGGGGGCGACGGTTCGTGACGCCGGTGGCGAGCAAAACCGAGCGCGCCTTGATGTCGACGTCCCGCCCGTGCGCTCCGAAGCCGGAACCGTCGTGGGTCAGCGCCTCGACGTGGCGATCGACAATCCAGGTGCCGTACCGGATTGCCTGCGACCGCATCCGCGAGAGCAGCTCGCGACCGGAAATGCCTTCGGGAAAGCCGGCATGATTATGGGTGCAGGGGATCTGCAGCGCGCGGCCATGGCCCGCGTCCATGACGGTGACGCTGAGATGAAAGCGCGCAAGATAGATCGCCGCCGTCAGGCCCGCGGGGCCGCCGCCGATCACGAGGCAATCGAGCTGGTCTGACATGAGGGGCCCTCGGCTTGATCAGGCGACGCTTGCGAACGGCAGGGCGGAGAGGCTTGCGCGGCACGGGCGGTCTCGGGAGGACGTCACATCGGCATCTCGCCGCAACGCCCCGTTGACCGTCAGTTCCTCCATAAGGATCGATTGATCTCGGGAATGTGACGCCTGGAGCCACCCGATGAGCTGAACCCGCGCGGAAAAGGCATGGACGAGTTGGGCCGATGCGATCAGCTTCATCATGAACTCCGGACTATCCCAGGGATCAAACGGAGCGGGCAGTGAATTCGTTCCCGGCCGACGCGGGGCAGCCTCGCCTGGGCTGACGGGGCCGTAAGGGAACCTACTTGCCGATCGCCGGTTCAGGAGATGCGCTTGCGCATCGATCGAGCCCGCTGATGCGGATTCGGATGTGGCCTAGCGATTGCGGGAGGACATCGTGAGCATTGTGTGGACCATCGTCATCGGCTTTCTCGCCGGCGTGATCGCCAAATTCCTGACCCCTGGGTCGAACGAGCCGACCGGCTTCGTCCTGACGGCCATTCTCGGAATCGTCGGCGCCTTCGTGGCGACCTATCTGGGACAGGCCCTTCATTGGTACCGCCCGGGGGAAGGCGCGGGCCTGATCGGGGCGGTCGTCGGCGCCATCATCGTCCTGATGGTCTGGGCCTTCTTCTCAAACCGCCGACACAGCGTCTGACACCCAAGCGCAAGGAGCGACCTCATGAGCGAAAAGGGCTTTCCGTCGATGACGGCACTGCTGGGCCTCGTTGCCCTCGCAGGCTACCAGAATCGCGACAAGATCGCCGAGTGGCTCGGCCAGGCCAACCAGCCGACCCCAACCGGTGCACCGGCCGGCGATATCCCGAAAGGCGCGGATTCCGTGCTCGGCAATCTCGGCGGCACATTGGGCGCAGGCGGGATCGGCGGCTTCCTGAACGGAGGTCTGGGCGAGCTGATCGATCGCTTCAAACAGGCAGGCCAGGGCGAGAAGGCCGATTCCTGGGTGCGCCAGGGTGCCAATCAGGATGTTGCGCCGCCGGATCTGGAACAGGTGATCGGACCCGATGTCCTGGCCAAGCTCGAACGCCAGACGGGCCTGTCCCGTGACGAGCTGCTGTCCCGGCTGTCCCGGCAACTGCCTGACGCCGTGGATCGCTATACGCCCGACGGCAGGCTCCCCGCCGCCGGGGCCTGATCCCGCCCCTGCATGACCGGCAGAGCCGGTGACCGTCGACACGTCCAGCGACCGGCTCCCGTCATCGGGAGCCGGTTCGTCGTCGGGGCAGGGTTTCTCGAGGCTGCCAGGTACTGCCAGATCGGGTACTGCCAGATCGGGTACTGCCAGATCTCGTCACGGCCTGGAACCACACTGTCTCGCCTGAGTTGATGCGCAATCGGAAGGAACAGATGGAAACCCAGGAACTACATCGCGGCCGGCTGATCGATCATATCCAGCTCGTTGTCGCGGACCTCGGCGCCTGCCGCCGCTTCTACGAGGGCATCTTCCGCGAACTTCACATTCCGATCGGCGGGACGGCCGAGGATTATTTCTGGGTGGACGAACTCTTCGTCTCGAGCGCGCAGAGCAAGGCGGCGCAGGGCGAGCTCACGGGCCGGCACCATATCGCCTTCCAGGCCAGGAACCGCGCCATGGTCGACGCCTTCTACAAGGCTGGCCTCGACAGCGGCGGCAGGGATAACGGCGCGCCGGGCGAGCGCCCCTATCATCCCGGCTATTACGCCGCCTTCCTGCTCGATCCCGCCGGCAACAATATCGAGGCCGTCTTCCATGGCGAGGCCGAACGCAGCGCTCCATCGGTCAAGATCACGTTCTGAGTGATCGGCAGGTGGTGCCACCCGCGGCATGGGCGGCAGGATGGGCGCGTCGGGGCCTTTCCGAGCCACGGCCGACGCATCATGCCGCACCTTGCTCCAGGCGATTCTTCAGTCTGCGGTTCTCGTCTTCGAGGAACGCCAATCTGGCTTTGACCGGCTCCAGCCATTCCGCGAGCTCGGCCTCGCTGAAGCGCGGGGTGATGTGCTGCGGACAATTCCAGTCGAAGGCCTCGATCGTGATCGTGACAGCCCGTTCGACACGGGCGTCGTAGCCGGGAACCGCCAGCCTGGCCGCCAGTGCGGTGTCGAGGGTCACGTCGACGACATGCATATGCCCAAAGATCTTCAGGCGCCGCTGCTGGGCATAATCCATAAGGAAGAGCGAGACCCTGTCGTTCCCGGCGACATTGCCCGTGGTGATGTATTGCCTGTTTCCGCGATAATCAGCGAAGCCAAGGGTCTTGCTACCGAGAACCTTCAGAAAGCCGATCGGTCCGCCGCGGAACTGGACATAGGGCCAGCCCGTTTCCGAAACAGAGGCGAGATAGAACTCGCCGCGCCGGGCGATGAACGCCTCCTCATCCGGGCCAAGCAGGTGGTTTCGGGGTGCTGCTCCAGGATCGAGCGTTCCGTCGATCCTGGCATATTGACCCGCGCTGCCGTAGTGCTGGCGCGCATTCTTGACGGCCGGGGTCGAAGCGATCTCGAGATATTTGTGAAGCATGCGAGCCTCCGATATCCGAACCGGCGCAGCCGCCGGCCCGGAGGAATTGCGTCGAGCGCAGCAAGGCCATTCACCCCTGCTGGGCCCATTCTGCGGCAAGCCAGCGCAGCCGGCCGCCATCGGACACGATGTGGCCAAGCCCCGGGAATGGCATGTGTGTTGCGGCGATCAATGCCTTCTCCTCGGCCGCGCGCGGGAAGAAGCGGGCGCGCATCGCGCGGGCCGCCGCCGGATCCTGCTCGAAGACGAAGCCGATATCGGTGGCGGCCGGATGGAGGGAGGGATGGAAGAGCATGTCCGAGACCATGAGCAGGCTCTTGCCGCCATCCTCGACGCGCACCCCGATATGTCCGGGCGTGTGGCCCGTCAGGTCGACGATCGAGACGCCGCGCGTGATGCTGCGCTCGCCATCGATCGCTTGCAGCTTCGGATAGAGGCGGATGAACTCCGCCGATGCATCGAAGCTGCTCTTCAGGAAGCCAGGCGCCGTCGAGCGCTTGGCCGGATCGGTCCAGTGGGCGATCTCGCGTCTGTCGACATGAATCTCGGCGTTCGGGAAATTCCGGCGCCCGCCCGCGACCAGGCCGCCGATATGGTCACGATGCATATGGGTCACGATGACCGCGTCGATGCTCTCGGGTCCGACCCCGACGGCCTCCAGGGCGGAGGGCAGCTTTCCGCTCTCCCCAAGCAAGCCGGCCGGCCCTGTATCGATCAGGATTCGCCGCTCGCCGTCCTCGATCAGGTACTGGGTGAACATCAGGCGGATGCCGCTGGGGCGGGCTGCGAACTGCGCCGCCGCCGCCGCTTCGATCTCCTGGGGCAGCCGGCCCACGAAATAGGAGAATGGCATGTCGGCAAAGCCGTCGGTCAGCGCGGTCACCGTGAACCGACCGATCGAGATCCGCGCCAGAGGCGGGCCGGCCCTGGAGGCGATCGGCTGCGCCTGCGCCAGCGCGCCGCCGACGGACAGACCGGACGCTGCGGCCAGGGCGGGGAGGGCAAGGGCGGGGACGGAGAGGGAGAAGGCCCGGCGGGATAAGGCGGTCATTGAAGTCTCCTAAGCTGCGAGGGCAGCCGTCAGGCGCGCCCCTCGCGGGATTGAAGAGGATGCTAGAGCCTTCATTGAAACTGAGCTATTCAGAGAAATCGGGACGTTTCCTCCCGAAATTCGGGAGGATGGAATGGATCGCTTCGACGCGATGTCGGTACTTCTCGCCGTCGTCGAGGAGGGCAGCCTCTCGGCTGGAGCGCGCCGTCTGCGCTCGCCGCTCACCACGGTCAGCCGGAAGGTGGCCGATCTCGAACAGCACCTTGGAACCCGTCTTCTCGTCCGCACCAGCCGGCGGGTCGCGCTGACGGATGCGGGCCGCGACTATGTCGCCGCGTCCAGGCGAATCCTGGAACAGGTCGAGGAGGCGGAACGGGCGGCAGCAGGCGAATACAGCGAACCGCGCGGCGAACTCTCCGTCACGGCGCCCGTCGTCCTCGGGCGGCGCCACGTGCTCCCCGTCGCGGCCGAATTCCTGGCTGAATATGCAAGGATCGACCTGCGTCTGTTCCTGATCGACCGCCATGTCAATCTGCTGGAGGAGCATCTGGATATCGGCGTGCGGCTGGGTCATCTCGCGGACAGCAGCCTGATGGGGACGCGCGTCGGCGAGGTCAGGCGCGTGATATGTGCCAGCCCGGGCTATCTGGCTCGCCACGGTCGTCCCGCCGTCCCCGAGGACCTGCGCGCGCATGACGGCATCACGTTCAAAGGCTTCTCGACCTCCCCGGAATGGCGCTACCGTGGTGACACAGAAGCGCTCTCGGTGGAGCCGCGCACGCGGCTCGCCGTCAACTCGACGGAAGCGGCGGTCGAGGCCGCCGTGGCCGGTCTCGGTGTGGCCCGGGTGCTGTCCTATCAAATCGTCGACGAGTTGCGCTCAGGCGCGCTCGTGCCGTTGCTCGAAGCCTTCGCGCCGGAGCCGATCCCGGTCCAGCTCGTCTATGCTGCCCAGGGGCAGTTGCCCGTCAAGGCCCGCGCGTTCCTGGATTGGGCCGCCCCGCGTCTTCGCGCCCGGCTCGCTGATCTTCCGGTCTGTGCGGAGTGAGAGGGCTCGGAGCTGGCCCCCTCCGATTGAACAATGTCGCATCGGTCGACGTTGCCTCCAGCGCCGAGCTGGTATCCAGCGGTCGGGAACCGTTCGGGCGGGTGAGCGACAGGCTCTGGTGCGGCGCCAGGGCCCGGTGCAGGTTTGAAGGTCGAGTGAACGCGCCAGGCGTCTGCTCGAGGACAAGGGCGGATCGACGATGCCATCCCCGCTAGAGAGCATCACCGTCGAACCGGCCGGCGAGGACAGGGCTGGGGCGACCGCGTCTTTTCCCTATGACACGGCGCTGGTCGAGCGCTTCCGCGCGGCCTTTCCCCGGGCGCGCTGGCGCGATGATCGCCGTGCCTGGTTCGTGCCAGGGAGCACGGCCGAAAGGCGGCTCGATCGCTGGCTGCAGCGGGAACTTTCCGGCGTGCTCGCGCATGCCGATGCGCGCGGCAGGGACGCCTTCGCATTCGATCCGATCGTGAGCGACTATCTCGTCCCGGCAGAGGATCTGATGGTCCGTACGCCCTATTCCAGGACCGTCGTCGCGGAATTGCGCGCCGTGCTCTGGGCCTGGTGGGACGGCGAGGAAAGGCTCTGGCGCATTCCCTATCGCTCGCTGGAGGAACTGCGGCGCCGTTGGCCGGCGATCGAGGAGGCCGCCCGCCGCGCCGAGCCGGTCGAGCGGAAGCGGCGGCGAGACGAGTTGAAGGGCTCGGCAGAGCACCACGCGTTGCGCGCGAAATCCAGGGAGCGGCAGCGCCATCGCTATCCGGTCCTTGCCGATCAGCTCCCGCCCGGCGACCGCCCATTGATGTCTCATGCCGGCGCGCTCGTCTTCACCGAGGTCACGGGGGAGCTGGTCGACGAGGAAAGCCTGCACCAGCATTACCTCTGGAGTGCCGGCGCGACCGGCGATTTCGTCTGGGCAAGCTGGCGCAGGCCCGGCCATGACGAGCTGGTGCGGACATGGCCGGCGCGGCAGCCAGCGAGTGGGGCGGAGCTTGCCCGGGGCTGGTGGCAGCCGACCATCGAGGAGTTACGGGACGCCCGACGAAAGGCGAGATCGCTTGAGCGCGCACAGGCGACACGCAGGCAGCGGCAGATGCAGGGAAGGCAGGAAGAGAAGCCTGTATAGGCAATGCGTTATGGCATTCCGCTTGCCTGGGTCGTCAGGGCCAGGCCAAGCGGACATCGTTCAGGAGATTGCACGCCCTCGTTCATTGGACCTGCGGAACATAAGGAGGCAGGCCGGGGTTAGGCTCCTACCCAATCACCGTCGAGCCGAACACTCATGAATTCAGGCGAAAGCCATTTCCACACCCGCCGCTCCGCTCTCGCGACGCTGATCGCAACCGCCTTGCTTGCGAGAGGGCAGCCTTCGCTTGCCGCACCAGCGCCCCAACCAGGGGCTGCCCGTTTTGGTTTCGACGACGTCGTCGCGCAGGCGCGCATTCTGGGCGAGCGGCCCTTCGATTCCGGTGGCCTGACAATCCCGTCGGAGTTGTCGAAGCTGACCTATGACAGCTATCGCGAGATCCGTTTCCGGCGGGAAAAGGCCTTGTGGCAGGAGAGCGGTTCCGATTTCCGCCTGCTCCCGTTCCATCTCGGCTTTCTGCACGACAAGCCGGTGCAGTTGCATGTGGTGAAGGAGGGCAACGCCATCCCGATCCCGTTCACGACGAGCCTGTTCGAATACGGCAAGGTGCCGGTGCCCAAGCAGCTTTCGCCGTCGCTCGGGTTTGCCGGGTTTGCGGTGACGACCACCCTCAACGATCCCAAAATCCAGGATGAGGTGATTTCGTTTCTGGGGGCGAGCTATTTCAGGCTGATCGGGCGGGGCCACCGTTACGGGCTTTCCGCGCGCTCGCTTGCGATCGACGTCGGCGGCAAGCAGCCTGAGGAGTTTCCCTTTTTCCGTGCGCTTTGGCTGGAAGAGCCGAGGGCAGACAGCCTCGATCTGGTGATCTACGCCCTGCTGGATTCCCCGTCCGTGGCGGGCGCGTTCCGCTATGTCGTTTCGCCTGGCCGTACGACTGCGATGTCGGTCACGGCTACCCTCGTGCCGCGCGTGGAGATCCCGCGCATCGGCATCGCGCCGCTGACCTCGATGTTCCTTGCGGGTGAAGGCGACCTTGGACACCGAACCGATTTCCGGCCCGAAATTCACGATTCCGATGGGCTGTTGATGCAGAACGGCTCCGGAGAATGGATCTGGCGGCCGATCCGCAATCCCGCGAGCCTGCGGATCTCCAGTTTTGGCGACCGCGATCCGCGAGGCTTCGGCCTGATGCAGCGCGACCGCGAATATGGACATTACCAGGACCTGGAAGCGCATTATCACGCACGTCCGGGATATTGGGTCGAACCCATCGGTGACTGGGGCGAGGGCCGGGTCGACCTGATCGAGATACCGACCAACAACGAGGCATTCGACAATATCGTGGCGTGCTGGACGCCGGCGCGGCCGCTCGACATCGGCAAGGCCAGTGAGTTCACCTATCGGATCACCGCCTTGTCGACGACCAACGAGCTCCATGCCATGGCGCAGGTCCGCAACAGCTTCAGCGGTTGGGACATCCGGGAGCCCGATGCCGACGGAATGGGCAAGCAGCGGTTCATCATCGATTTTGGCGATGGCGATCTGGCGTATTTCGTGAGCGACCCCAAGCGTGTCGAGGTCGTCGCCTCGACGACCGCCGGTTCGATCGCCCATACCATCATCGCCGCCAATCCCGCCGCGAAAGGCTTTCGTGTCATCCTCGACGCGACCTTGCCAGTAGGGCAAACTGCCGACTTGCGCGTCTATCTCAAGTCGCGAAACCGCACCCTCTCCGAGACGTGGACGCAGTCTTGGTCGGTTCCTGCCCCTGCTGTCCGAGATGCGCCAGGCCATGTGGTCACTCGGGATTAGAGCTTCTGCCCGAAATGTGGATTGCGGTTCTTTGGAAAGCCGGCGCAAACATGAGGGGCTGGATCATCGGTCTGGATGCGCTATCCCGCCCGATGATCTGACCGGCATCGCTCCGTCCTGGACAGGGTCATTGGCCTGCAGGCGTGAGATCCGATGAAGCTCCTCCCACAATCCCTGCTCATTCGGCCCCGCCTTCTGATTGCGCTGGTGGCGGTGATGTTGCTGACGATCGTGCTGCCGCGCGACTGGGGCTGGGTGACGCGGCTTCTGGTGGCGTGGGACGCGGGCGCAATCCTCTATCTCGGCCTGCTGACGACGATGATCTTCGGCGAGACCGTCGAGCAGATCAGGGCGCGTGCCGCCGAGCAGGATGAAGGCGCGCTCGCCATCCTGATCATCGCCTGCCTGGCGGCCGCCGCGAGCGTCGCGGCCATCGGCATTCAGCTCGCCGGCCTGAAGACCGTGCCGCCCGACGAAAAGACACTGCACCTGGCACTGGGCGCCGTGACCATACTAAGCTCATGGGCGCTGGTGCATGCCTTCTTCTCGCTGCACTACGCCCATGATTTCTACAGCGATGACGGTGCCGAGGGCGGCCTGGATTTTCCGGGCAAGGGCGAGCCCGACTATGTCGATTTCCTTTATTTCTCCTACACGATCGGTTGCACGTCGCAGACATCGGATGTCGGCGTCACCACACGCGAGGTCAGGACGATCGTGCTCGCCCATTCCATCCTCTCGTTCTTCTTCAACACCACTATCCTGGCCTTCGGCATCAATGTCGGCGCCTCGCTGCTGTCGGGGTCCTGAGGCCGGTCCGGGCTGGCTCTCCGGAGTGCCCATGGCGCATTCCCCGCAGCATGACGGTCAATCGGACCGCCGCAATGGAAGGGGCGGCCTGATGGTCAAGAACGGTTGGGGGAGGGGCGCCGCGGGAGGCGGTTTTCCAAGTAGACAGGCGGTCGATTACATCTCGGTGTCGTAGCGGCAATCTCAGAATTGCTTCTAATTTTGAAATAATGAACGCATGGCGATATTGCATTGGTTGCTGTTCTCTTGGTCATGAAGCGCGCTAATCTCGCATTGCTCGCTTTCCCCTCCCATCGCGGGCAAGCCGGTCGGCGCGGCCTTGGCCGCTGCGCTGGCCGGCATTTTTTTCTGAATGATGTGCTTTGCGCAAAGACGCGAGCGACGGCTGCCTCAAGCGTTGGTCGCTGGAGCGCGCAGAAGTGAGGGCCGATCCAGAGCGAGATACCCTGGCGACAACTCTCCCGTATCCGCCGCGGCTGCCCTAGTTGAAGGCAGCGTATTCGAGCAGCGCGATCAGGTCGTCATCCCGGATGATGATGGCGCAACCATTGGTGTGATCGATGATGATCTCCACGATTGCGCCACCCAGAAAGGCTGCGTTTGCATAGCGCGCAGCCGCGCGTATGCCGGTGAAGGTTGCCGTGGGACTCTCACCCGTCCAGACAGCAACCGTGCAGTTCACGGACTCGAACTGTTCCGCCATGAGCCAAGGATTGATCGTCACCTCTTGTCCCGCCCCGTTCGGCTGAAGGAGAATTATGAATCCATACTGAGGCCATCGGTGACGCTGAGGGTCTCACAACTCGTCGGATGCGTCATCCGACCAAAGTCGATCCTGATATTTGGGCGCGGGACCTTCCAGACGGCCTGCCTGGCGGCGGTCATGCCACGCTGTACGATAGGCCATGCATTCTCGGGACCAGTGTCAGGCGGCTCGCACCGGGCGCTTGCGATGCCGCCCCTTGGCTTTCATATCCTCGACATATATACGATCCATATATGAAACGTATATGGAGACTCCGATGGGCATCGTGAACATCGATGACGACCTGCACGATCAGCTGCGCCGGGCGAGCAAGGTATCGTTTCGGTCGATCAATGCGCAGGCTGCCTACTGGATCAAGCTCGGCATGCTCTGCGAGACCAATCCGGGGCTCAGCTTCACTGAGATCATCGAGCGCGAGCTGAATGCCGCAGGCGTCAAGGCTCAGCCGCTCGCCGAGACTGACGCATGACAAAGCAGCCTCGCGAGCTGGCATTGCTGGCCGAATCCGGGAGGTTACTGGCCTCCGTGTTCGGGATGCTGGATCGAACCGCGCTCGCCGGCCTGTCGACACTTCAGGTCAATGAACTGGTCGAGCACTTCATCGTCCACGATCTCCAGGCCCGACCTGCGAGCAAGGGCCAGTATGGCTATGATTTTGTGTTGAATGCTTCGGTGAACGATGTCGTTTGCCACGGTGTTCCATCGCAATCGACCGTGCTTCGGGACGGGGACATCGTCAATTTCGACATCACGCTCGAGAAGAACGGCTATATCGCGGATTCCAGCAAAACCTATCTCGTCGGCGAGGTGAAACCAGCCGCCAGGAGGCTGGTCCAGACCACCTACGAAGCGATGTGGATGGGCATCAAGGCGGTTCGGCCGGGTGCGCGGCTCGGAGATATCGGCTGGGCGATCGAGCGACATGCCAAGCGGAGCGGTTATTCGGTGGTGCGCGAGTATTGCGGTCACGGCATCGGCCGGGAGATGCACGAGGAGCCGCAGGTCTTGCATTTCGGAAAGCCAGGAACCGGCCTCGCCCTCCGCGAGGGCATGGTTTTCACGATCGAGCCGATGCTCAACCGCGGCCGGGGGAGCGTGAAGACAGAGGCTGACGGCTGGACTGTCGTGACGAGAGACGGCTCGCTGTCGGCTCAGTTCGAGCACACCGTTGCCGTGACGGCGTCCGGCGTCTCGGTTCTGACGCTCCGTCCCGACGAACAAGGCGCAGGGCCAATGAAGCGGCGTGCGCTGGCGGCGGTCGGCTGATCCGGCAGCGCCGCGGAAGCGCCGTCCTGCGTGATCTGATCTGGTCGTCGAAGGCGGATCGGTCGGATCGCCTGCCGCATCATGCTGGGATCCGCGGTCGCTCGCGGTTCAGGTCCCCTTGCGCCTAGTCCCATTCTCTCTCCTGGGATCGGATGTCGCGCAAGGAGTGAACGAGATCGATCGCCTTGCCGAACAGGCGCGCCCTCGGGATCGGGAGCGCGGCGCCGCCGGCGCAGGAGATCACCTCGGCGACGTCTTCATGGGAATTGCCGACGAACTGCCGCTTGCCGCTGATGTGAAGCGAGGACAGGATTCCATCCCCCTGGTGTCTGGAATCGAGTGGAAGCGGGCCCGATGCTTTCTCGGCGTCGAACCAGACCGGCGATCCGTCCGGCAGCGCAAGCTCGGCGAGTGTCGGCAGCTTCTCACCGACCACAGCGGCGACATAGTCCGGCAGCTCGATCACCAGCAGCACATCGACGCAGTCGATGCGGGTCTTGGCCAACGGGTCGCCATCACCGGGAACAGCCCGCCTGATCCGGGCGACCCGGCGCGCCAGCACCTGAACCTGAGATCCGTCAGACAGTGTCAGCGAGATCATTGTCGTTCCCGGGCGCTCGTTTCACGATAGCCAGCCTCAACGTAATGCGCCTGCTGGCCGATACTCAATCACGGCATGATCGTAACCTTAAGGCAGGACGACCTTTGTGGCCCGCCACCGCAGGAAAGCAGCGCCAACCCTGCCGCTACCCCGCCGCAAGACCGCCCGAGATTCCCCGGTCGAAAACCCCGTTCCTGAATAATTGTTCATGGAACCAATGGCTTAACAGATTGTTCCCTTCATCGGCCGGGGGCTAACAGGAGATCGACTATGATCAGGAAGATTGTCCTTGTGGCTGCGCTGGTTGCCTTGCCTATGGCCGTGTCGGCGCAGCAACCCAATGCTGGCGCGGCCGGTGGCGCCGCTGCCGGCGCGGGAACCGGAGCCGTTGGTGGAGCCATTGTCGGCGGGCCGGCCGGAGCGGCCGTCGGGGCTGTCGGTGGCGCTGCGGCGGGGGCGATCGTCGGCGGCATCGCGGCCGACCGGCGCTCCGAGTTCCGCACTTATGTGACGGAGCAGAAGGTGCCGTCGGTGGCCTATCGCGAGAAGGTCGTCGTCGGAGCGACGCTTCCCCAAACCGTCACCTATCGAGAGGTCCCGGAGCGTTTCGGCAAGACCCAGTATCGCTACACCGTCGTGAACGATCAGACGGTGCTGGTCGAGCCGAAGACCCGCAGGATCGTACAGATCATCGAATGATCGGCAGATAGACGGGAAAGGCCCGCCATCGATGGCGGGCCTTTCCTTGTGACTGAAGCTCGACCTGGGCAGGCGGCCCTCGTCCCTGTCGCAATCAACCTCCCGGCAGGGCAACCCGCCAGACCGTATTGCCGACATCGTCGGCGACCAGCAGGCCGCCCCGCCGGTCGACCAGCACGCCGACGGGACGCCCCCGTGCCTCGCCCTTCTCGTTCAGGAACCCGGTGAGGATCTCCTGCGGCATCCCGGCTGGCTTGCCCTCACTGAAGGGGACGAAGATCACGCGGTAGCCGACCGGGCGCGAGCGGTTCCATGAACCGTGCTGGCCGATGAAGGCGCCGCCCTGATAGCGCGGCCCGAGGCGGCCCGGCGGCACGAAGCCCAGCCCGAGGGAGGCGGTATGTGAACCCAGCGCGTAATCTGGCTTGATCGCCTTGGCGACCAGTTCCGGCTTCTGGGGCTCGACGCGCCTGTCGAGATGCTGGCCATAATAGCTGTAGGGCCAGCCATAGAAGCCGCCGCGCTTCACCGAGGTCATGTAGTCCGGCACCAGATCGTCGCCGATCTCGTCGCGCTCGTTGACCGCCACCCAGAGTTCCCGGGTCACGGGGTTCCAGTCGATCCCGACAGGGTTGCGCAACCCCGTCGCAAAGAGCTGCGTCGCTCCCGTCGCCGGGTCGATCTCGAGCACGGCCGCGCGCCGCTCCTCCTCGGCCATGCCGTTCTCGGCGACATTGGAGTTCGAGCCGACGCCGACATAGAGCTTCGAGCCGTCCGCGCTGGCGGTCAGGCTCTTCGTCCAATGGTGGTTCCGGCCGGCAGGCAGGTCGGCGACCTTCACGGCTGCGCCCGCGCTTCTGGTTTCGCCTTGCCGGTAGGGGACGCGGACAAGCGCATCGGCATTGGCGATGTAGAGCTGGTCGCCGATCAGGGCCATGCCGAATGGCGAGTTGAGGTTCTCCAGGAAGACGCTCTTCGTCTCGGCGACGCCGTCGCCGTCACTGTCCCGCAGCAGCATGATCCGGTTCGCGCTGAGCGTCTGCGATCCGGCCTTCTTCATGAAGACGCCCTGCACCCAGCCGCGGATGCCGCCGCTCTTCTCCGCCGGCTTCGGTGGCGCGTCGCTTTCGGCCACGAGCACATCGCCATTGGGGAGTTCGTAGAGCCAGCGCGGATGCTGCAACCCGCTGGCGAATGTGCTCACCTGGCCGCCGCTGGGCGTGGTCGGCTTCTCCCCCAGCTTCCAACCGATCGCATCGGCGATCTTCACGGTCGGAAACCATGTCGTCCTGGGCTCGGGCAAAGTCGGGTTGGGGCCGTAGCCGGCCTCCTCGGGCAGGGTGGAGCGACTGTCGCAAGCGGCGAGCATGAGCGCCGAGGCCGCGACGCTGGCGATGAGCATGACGGGGCGCTTGATCGCCATATGCGGTTCTCCTCCCTGGCTGCGGGAAGCACTGCCCGCCCGCATCATGGGGTGAACGTCAAACCCCGTCACTTTGTTCGCGATGGCTTGGTTCGCGACGGCCCCGGGCCGCGTCCTCGACTGAGATCGCGGTGGAACGGATCAAACCGCGCGACGTTACCCCTGGACGCCTGTCGGTGATGACACGGAAATGGAGACGAGCGATGCGCCCAGACACGAACCCGGCGATTGAAAGCCTCCGTAAGGAGCAACACGCGCAACGCAAGGCTGGGCGCGAAGTCACAGCAGATCAGCAACTCGACAAGGCGCTGAAGGAGACATTTCCGACGAGCGATCCGATTGCCGTCCAGAGCCCGGCGAAGCCGGGTGCGCCCCGTCAGCGGCGGCAGTAACGCCGTTCAACGCACAGGGCGAGACTGTCCTGGTGCGGTCGTCTCATGGTTTGCAGAAGGGAAGACGCATGCGCGCCCTCGTTCATCTCGTCGGGTTATGGCTGGCTCGCGACATTGCAGAAGGAAAGTACCCCAGGCAGTTTGCCGTTCCGCTCGGGTTCCTGATCGCACGGTTGCGGACACCGCCCCTGATGATCGCGGTGTTCGGCTGCGTGCTGGCCAAGCTCGCCATGGACCGGCGCGGACGGAGCGCCAAGCGGGCACCCGCGCGGTCCCGCTGAGGCCGCCGGCGCCCCGCCATTCAAGGAGGCGGAGCCCGCGTCAGTTTTTGCACTTTCATTTGAGGGGGCGAAGCGCTCACTTCTCGTCGAGGGGAAGGTCGATGCCGTTCCGCTCGATTGTCGCCACGCCAGAAGAGGTCGCCGTCATCGTAGCGGCGTTCGAGACCGCGTGGGGCCAGATCGACGCACGCGGCGAGATCGATCGACAGAGAACGTCCATCCAACGGGAACGCCTCGGCTATATCGTGGTCGGGCTCTGGGATGCCGGCGGAGCCGGCCAGCTCGCGGAGCGGGCCGTTCAGCAATTCGACGCCACCGCGGCGAACGCGCCAAGGCTCCCACGAAGCACAACGCCCCCGGTTGACAGCCGCTGACCGCGGGCGGCAGTGCTCGCTCGACCATCCCCCGCATTCACGCCAGGCGGCCATCGGCATGCGATCAGCCGGGCGCCAGGGCGAGGTTCAGTGCGCCTTGGACACGTGCTCGGGTTTGCCCTTGCGCTTGGTCGAAGCCATGTCGTGCAGCTCCTCTTCGGTCATCGACTTCGCCATCGACTTCGACGCGCCCTTCAGCTCGCTGGTTTTGATCTCGCCGCGCTTGGCGGCGAGCGCCGCTCCCGCGGCCTTCTGCTGGGCTTTGGATTTCGCCGGCATGATTGCGCCTCCTTTGAAAGGTCGGACCGAGATCAACTGCCGGGCCGCGTCTGCGTTCCCGGCCGGTTCAGCGATGCTGGGGCTCTGGCGCGCCCGCAGGAGACATGGCGGGAACAACTGCTGACGCTGCGGGTTATCCCGGCATCTCCCAGGGACCCCAAGATCTCTGAGTTCCAAGGCACTGCCCGCCGCTCCGAAAGGGGGGCGGGCTTTTTGTCGGCGACCGAAGAGCTTGCATTTTTGAGCGCGATGGCCAGATTTTCGATGTAGTTTGGTGTTGGGGGAGCGACCATGCCATTCTCATCGCTCACGGATCCGGTGGACATTGCGCGCGCCCAGGCGGCCTTGGATGCGGCCTGGGAGGCCATCAGGCCAGCCCTTGATGAGGGCCACGACCTACAGCTCGAACGAGAGCGATTGGCCTATATCGTGGCGAACCTGGTGATGATCGCCATTGATGATGAGGACCTGGCAAGGCGTGCGCTGCAAAAGTTCAGGGCCCACGCCTAACGCGTCATCATCGTCGGCGGGCGGGCCAACTGCACGCGGCGTCTCATCGAAACTGGCGAAATCTTCGAGCCGGCGCGAATGTCCGGGCAGGCATGGAGCCGGAGGCGCCGTCATGTGTTTGTGGGGCGTCCCGGCGCCGCAATCCCCTTCCGGCGTCATCACGGCCTGAGCCCCGCCGCTTCTGCCGGAACGGCGGGCACTGGTTTGGCCATCGGCCGCTCCATCCCGCTATCGCATGGCGGGTTTCGCCAGCCCATCGGTCCTGCCGGGTGGGGATGCCTTCAGAGCCGCCCGGCGTTTCGAACCGAGGCGGCCGACCAGATCGCCGACGAACAGGACCTCATACCGCTTTCAAAAATGAATGCCGGCGAGCGCGGGTGGCGCGCTCGCCATAGGGCACGGGCTGTCCGGACGTGCCCGCCTATTGCGGGTTCGTCGCAACCGACTGCGTTGCGCCCGCCTGCTGTTGCCGCGGGAAGCGCGGCTGGAGCTGGTCTTCCGGATTGACCGGGAAGGGGAAGCCAAGGACCGTTGACCGGCCGCGAACCCGGTTCTGCGCCTGGCATTTCTTGACGCATTCCGTGGCTGGCGGAGCGACCTCGACCGCATCCTCGCCCATCACCTGGCCCATGCGACCGCCACTCGCCACGTCCCAGCGGGATACGCCGCCGCAATGACGCACGGTCGCGGGGCTGGTGGGGACGCGGGTGGCGATCAGGTTCACGCAATCCGGTTCCGACCTGCGCGTGGCAACCTGAGGGCTGTCCCTGCCGACGAACTTGCGGGAGAAGTTATTGCCGAAATTGACGCGGGCCGGGACGGTGACCGTGATGTCCTTGTAGGGAACCTCGTCGCCTTCCCGGTTCCGGAAGTTGCGATTGTCGAAATAGAACGCCTTCAGCTGAGGGTTGGCGCCTTCCGCCAGGATATGGGTGAAGAGGGTCGGCGTTCCATCTTCGCGTTCCACCTCCATCTGGAATATGCCGCCAGTCGCGCAGTCCTTTGCCTGGATCTTCATGCTGAGGTTTTGGCCCGTTCTCCCGATCTCGATCTCGGTCTCCTTGATCTCGACGGTGAGTGAACTGGTCAGCGACAACCCGCGATGGTCGGGGAGCTTGCTGGCGAAGACCGGGGTCGGCACTCCTCCCGTGATGTCGAGGGGATTTGGCGCACCGGTTAGCGTGAAGTTGCGGATGCCGAGGGTCGCCGAGTCGACATCGAATTGGGCATATTTGCCCTGCACCCGAAAACTCGTCCCAAGAGCGCTGGCGGGGAGGGTGGCATTCTGAGTGCGTCCCAGCACGGTAAAGCCGCCGCCCTCGCACCCTTCCGATGACGCGGCCTGGGCTGCGCCTGCTGCGAGGAGCAGCGGCAGCGCGACCAGCGCGGCGGTCCCCAGATGACCGCTCGCGCGACCGTTCTCACCCGCTGTCCGCGCGCAGGGCGTGGTGCGAAAATGGCAAATACGTCGCATGACCATGAGTAGCCTCCCTGGGTTTTATGATTGGCAGTCCCGATTTGGAGCGGATGCGTATTCCAGCAGTATCGCTCGGCCGGGAGACCCAGCCTAATACGCATTGGATGACGTCGTGTTCGCGGTCTTCTTCGCAGATGCGTGAAGGGCTTCTGGGGCCTGCGAACCCTACACCGGTGAACCTGACATTTACCTGACGCGACCTGTCAGGTTGCGCGTGCACCAGGGCAATGATTGGCCAAGCCAGCGAAACGCGTCACGGACACGTCCGGCGCGGGCCACGCGTAGCTCCTCCGCAACTGGCAATTACTGCTGGGCGAGGCTATCCTCGGCTTACGAAATCTTACGCGGTTCTCAAATCCATGGATGCCAGGCAGAAGCGGCACGCTTTCTTCTTCGCGCTGATCGGGAGTTTCCGCGTGATGTGGCCGGTTCTCTCCGGTGTGCTCGCGACCATGCTCGTGCCGGGGTTTCTGATCGGGCGCATCGAGGACTGGGGTTTCGGCGACTCCCTCTATTTCACCTTCGTGACCGGCTTCACGATCGGCTATGGGGATTTCACGCCGACGCATTTCAGCTCGCGCATGCTTGCCGTCGTGATCGGTTTCGCCGGCATCGTGATGACCGGACTTATTGCGGCTGTCACTGTCGAGGCGCTGCGAGCGACGGAAGTCGAGCCGCCCGAGCATAAATAGGGGTCCGCCTGCGGCTGCCTGGCTTCCGGAGGCGAATGCGAGCTCAAGGGGTCGCGTGCGAGCATCGCCGTGGGCGGAATGACCGCTGTCACGCCGGCCCCCGACGTCCGGGCTGGCTGCGCAACGGCGGCGAGCCGATTGTCCCCCGGAATCGCGACCGCCTGATCCGACGCGCGATTTCGATTTCGGCTGCGCCGCGACGCAGCCGGGATACAATGGCTCCGCGTCCTTCCCCTACCATTCAAGCCATCGGGAGAAGAGCCATGCCCGAGCAGATCGATCACCCGCGCAGGAATGTCCTCGGCGCCCTGGCGCTCGGAGCCGCACTTGCCCCGTTCACTGCGATCGGCGGTGCCCGCGCCCAGACCAGTCCACCCTCCGTCACACCTGCGGGCAGCGCGGGGCAGGGCGTGCAGGCCTCGTTTGCTCCGCTGAAGCGGATCGTGGCGGGCGTTCTCGAGGTCAGCTATGCCGAGGCCGGCCCGGCGGATGGTCCGCCGGCGCTGCTGCTGCATGGCTGGCCCTATGACATCCACAGCTATGTCGAGGTTGCTCCTCTTCTCGCCGGGGCCGGCTACCGCGTAATCGTGCCCTATCTGCGCGGATATGGAACGACGCGCTTCCTCAGCGACGGCACGCCGCGCAACGGCCAGCAGGCGGCCCTGGGCCGTGACCTCGTCGCCTTGATGGACGCCCTGAAGATCGAGAAGGCGGTCCTCGCCGGCTATGACTGGGGCGCCCGGACCGCCAATATCGTCGCCGCGCTCTGGCCGGAGCGCTGCAAGGCGATGGTCTCGGTGAGCGGCTATCTCATCGGCAGCCAGGAGCTGAACAAGGTACCGCTGCCGCCGAAGGCCGAACTGCAATGGTGGTACCAGTATTATTTCGCCACCGAGCGCGGGCAGGCGGGGTACGCGAAATACACGCATGACTTCGCGCGCCTGATCTGGGAGCTGGCCTCGCCGAAATGGGCCTTTGACGACGCAACCTTTGCGCGCTCGGCCACCGCCCTCGACAACCCCGACCATGTCGCGATTTCGATCCATAATTATCGCTGGCGCCTCGGCCTGGCCGCGGGCGAGCCGCAATATGACGAGCTGGAAAAGAAGCTCGCTGCCTTTCCGACGATCGGCGTGCCGACGATCACCATCGAGGGGGATGCCAATGGCGCGCCGCATCCGGAGCCTGCCGTCTATGCGAAGCGGTTCACCGGCAAATACGAGCACCGGCTCTTCACCGGCGGCATCGGCCATAATCCGCCACAGGAGGCGCCGCAGCCCTTCGCCCAGGCGGTGATCGCCGCCGACAGGCTCTGACGGCCGCATGATCGGGAGCCCGCTGCTTTGCCGGCCTCATGGGGCGGAAACGGGCTCCATGGTGCGAGCGCGCGCGATCGAAGGCGGATTCCTGCCCTGAATCCGGGCATCGCGCCCCGAATGGCGCCGGACTGCGCAGAGCGCTGTCGCGGCCCCATCGTAAGTATAGATTCGTGGTCTGACCTTCGCCGCACGGATTGAGCGACCATCATCTCTACAATTCGCGGCGCCCTCCAGCTATCACCGGCACGGTATTTCTGCCGCAATTGCGGCATCGGGGGAGGTCGGCATGTATCTACCGCGTCTGACCAAGGGTTTGCGGCTGCGGGAGGCGCAGCGTGCTCTCGAAAACCGGCTCGAGATCGTCAAGGCGCTGTCGGTCGGCGAGATCACCAAACGCGATTTGCTGCGCTGGGGCTATTTCACGGCGGGTGGCCTGCTGATCGCGAAGAATGGGTTGAGCCCCTTCGCCAGGAGCGCCTACGCCCAGGTGCCGACAGGCGCGCCGCGAAGCCCGACCTTCGGTGTCGACAAGTTCCATGACCTGATGCCGCGCCCGGAGGTGCTGAAACCCGTGCCGCTGACGCGCATGGCGAATGGCGATGCCGCCTGGGGCGGAGCCTCGGGCGCCCAGGAGCTGCCGGCGAAGAATTTCTCCTACCACACCGATTTCACCAGTTCAGGCGGTGGGCTCTACCGCAACCCGGTCACCAATGCGGGGCCGTTCGAGGGCCGCCCGCCCGGTGAGTTCTTCGCGCATCAGCGCTGGGAGGAACTCTATCCCAAGAAGGGCTATCTGCTCTCGCTCGGACAGGTCAAGGCCGGCTGCTATTTCTGCGACGGCATGCCGGAACAGGCGGCGACCTCGATGTGGACCTTCGGGCCGCGCGCACCTGGCCGGGAAGGGCGGACCGCCGGCTTGCGCACCGGGATCGGCCAGCCGACCCTGATCAAGGCGCGCTATGGCGAGCCGATCCTGACCCGGATCTATAACGATCTGCCGGTCGACCGGAGGAAGAATGGCGGCTTTGGGCGCAACGAGATCTCGATCCATCTCCATAACGCCCATAACGGCGCCGAAAGTGACGGCGCCTGCAACGCCTATCACTTCCCCGGCACCTTCTACGATTACCACTGGGGCATGGCGATGGCCCGGCGCGACATGCCCAATGTCTGGCCGACCGGCGACCGCGACTATGCCCGCAAATGCTCGGGGCCCGATGACCGCGAGGGCCTGGTCCAGGTCCCCGGCGATTTCCGCGAGATCCAGAGCAGCCTCTGGTTCCACGACCATCGCTTCTTCTTCACCGCCGAGAACGTGCACAAGGGCATTTTCGGGCTGTGCAATATCTATAGCGGCCCCGATCGCGGCCGCGAGGACCTCAATGACGGCATCAACCTGCGGCTGCCCAGCGGCTCGCAGCTGAAATGGGGCAATCTCGATTTCGACGTGAATCTGGCGGTCTCGAACCCCGCCTTCGACGCCAATGGCCAGGCCCGCTTCGACATCTTCGACACTGACGGTTTCCTCGGCGATATGCTCTGCGTCAACGGCACCTATTACCCCTATTTCGAGGTGCTGCCGCGGCGCTACCGCTTCCGCATCCTGAATGCGGCGATGGCGCGGTTCATGAAGCTGGCGCTGGCGGTCAACAAGAGCCGGCGCTTTGCGCGCATGACCAATGTGCCGTTCTACTTCATCGCCAATGACGGCAACCTGCTGGTCAACCCGATCGCCCTGACCGAGACCGACGAGATGGGCGTGGCGGAGCGCTTCGACATCGTCGTCGACTTCGCCGCCTTCGAGCCCGGCGACAGCGTCTATCTGGTCAACCTGCTGAAGCAGACCGACGGGCGTCTCCCCAAGGGGCCGGTCTCGATGGCCTCGGCCTTCAAGGGCGATGACGACGATCCGTGCGTTGGTCCCTTCCTCGAGTTCCGGGTGGTGAACCAGCTTCAGAGCGTCGACAACCCCGGCAAGCTCTACAATGCCAGCAGCCCGCTCGATGTCGACCGCAGCGCCAATTTCGCCGATCCCGATTGGCGCACGGGCACGAAGACGCTGACGACCCAGATCCCGATCGTGGCACCGGTCCGTGAGCGGGTGATCGAGTTCGGACGATCCGGCACCGGCGATTCACGGGGCGCCGACGGCCAGTGCATCCCTGAATGCGGCGACATCGCGAGCTTCCCCTGGACGATCAAGATCAATGGCGAGAACGCGCATTCGCTCAATGCCAACCGGATTTCGATGCTGATCCCGAAGCCGGGCGAGGTCGAGCATTGGACGCTGATCAATGGCGGTGGCGGCTGGGATCATCCCATCCACCTGCATTTCGAGGAGGGCGTCACCATCGATCGCGGCGGTGCGCCGATCCCGGCGACGGAGCGGCTGGCGCGCAAGGATGTCTGGCGGCTGCGGCCCTCCGGCCGGGTCAAGTTCCAGGTGCGCTTCGGCGAGTTCGGTGGCGCCTATGTCAGCCACTGCCACAACACGGCGCATGAGGATTTCGCGATGCTGCTGCGCTACCAGATCCAGAGCGAGCAGCCGGGCGATCCGAATTTTCGCGGCCAGCCGCAATACCAGCTGACGATGACGCCGATCCCGACGCCGAACGGCGTGGTCTGGAAGCAGCCCGAGGTCTTGCCGGAGGGCGATCCGCGCAGCACGCGCTTCGCCAGCGCTGGCTGAGGGCTCCTAGCATCGGCCCGAAAAGTGGATCGCGGTTTTCGGGCCGATCCAAAGACAGCCATGGCAGCCGTCGCCCTTGGTGACGGCTGCTGGTCTACGGGCTGCGCCCTAGCGCTTGAGCGGCGTCTCAGCGATCACACGCAACCCCACGGAATATTTGTTGAAAAGCCTCTCGCGGTCATAGACCTTGTTCATCCGTTCTTCCGCCAGGTTGTCGCGGATATCCGCCTCCTTGACGAAGCGCGCCAGCGGATGGGCTGCGGCGCGCCGGATATAGTCCACGTATTCCTCGCCGTCGCGACGGGTCAGGGCTTCGAGCGCAGACAGGATCTCCTGGGAGAAGCCCTCGCGGTGAAGGTCGTGGAGGGTCCATTTCGAATCCTGCACGACATCGTGCAGCGCCGCGATAATCGCCGATTCCTCGTTGCCGCCTGCCAGGAAGCGCGCCATCAGCCGCATCGGATGGGCGATATAGGGTGCGCCGGTCTTGTCGAGCTGGCCGGCGTGAGCCTCTGCCGCAATACCGATCGCTCGTTCCAGGGTAGCCATCGTTCACTCTCCTCCGATGCCACAGCTTAGGCCGTAAGGTGCCCGGCAAGAAGGTGGCAAGTGATCGGCACCAGGGCGTCTCCAAGAGGTCCGTCTCAACCCACCGACCAGCCAGGCGCCGGGTGCCAGAGACATCGAACCCTGCATTCCATCGAGCAGAAGCCGAAAAATCCCGTGTTCCTACGACAAGGGGTCTATCGCCAGCGCCACAAGGTCGCGAACCTCTTCGCCAAGCTTAAAGACTGGCGACGCATCGCCATAGATTACGACTGATACGCCCCCATTTTCTTCTCGGCCATCTATCCCGCCGCAACCGTCATCGTCTGGCTCCAATCAACGAATTCTGAGTCTAGTCGTACGACAAACGATGCAAGACTAAGTGCCGGATTGCGCAAGTGCCGATCTCGGGCAATCGTTTGATCCGGCCCGAATGATCAGGCTGCGGGGGGATTGAGCAGGGAGATCGCGTTATGAACGTGGCTGCGCAAGCACCGGGGGCGGCTGACGCGCCCCGACCGATGTCCAGAGAAGAACGCAAGGTCATCATCGCCTCGTCGGCCGGCACGGTCTTCGAGTGGTACGATTTCTACCTCACCATCCCGCTCGCCGCGAACATCGCCGCCAGTTTCGTGCCCGGCGACAACGATACGGCGAAATTCATCTTCGTGCTCTTCAGTTTTGCAGCCGGTTTCGCCGTGCGGCCGTTCGGCGCGCTCGTGTTCGGCCGAGTCGGCGATTTGATCGGCCGCAAATACACCTTCCTCGTCACCATGACGATCATGGGCCTCGCGACCTTCCTCGTCGGCGTCCTGCCTGGCTATGCCACGATCGGCATCGCGGCCCCGATCGCCTTTATCATCTGTCGCCTGCTACAGGGCCTGGCGCTCGGCGGCGAGTATGGCGGCGCCGCGACCTATGTCGCCGAACACGCCCCGCAGGGCCGTCGCGGTTTTTACACGAGCTGGATTCAGATCACCGCAACCTTCGGCCTCTTCCTGGCGCTGGCGGTCATCCTGGGGCTGCGCTTCAGCATGTCGACCGAATCTTTCAACGCTTGGGGATGGCGTGTGCCGTTCCTGCTTTCGATCATCCTGCTCGGCTTCTCCATCTGGATCCGGTTGCAGCTCGCTGAATCGCCGGCTTTCCAACGCATGAAGGAAGAAGGCAGCCAGTCAAAGGCCCCGCTCACCGAGGCGTTCGGCACCTGGTCCAACGCCAGGATCGCGATCATCGCGCTCCTCGGCGGTACGGCGGGCCAGGCCGTCGTCTGGTATGCTGGGCAATTTTATGCGCTCATCTTCCTGACGCAGACGCTGAAGGTCGACGCGACCACGACCTACCTGATCCTGGCCTTGGCGCTTTTGCTCGGCACACCCTTCTTCGTCTTCTTCGGCAGCCTATCGGACAAGATCGGCCGCAAGCCGGTCCTGCTGGCTGGATTGCTGGTCGCGGCGCTGAGCTATTTCCCGCTCTTCACCAAGATCGCTACCGTCGCCAATCCGAAGCTGGTGACCGCGACGGAGAGTGTGAAGATCGACATCACCGCCGATCCCGCAACCTGCGGCTCGCTGTTCGACCCGGTCGGCGTGCGCGTCTTCACTGCGCCCTGCGACCTCGTCCGGCGCACGCTCGCGTCGACCTCGATGCACTATGATCTGAAGCCCGGCGCGGCCGGCGCACCGGTCGCCGTCAAGGTGAATGGGACCGATGTCGCCAATCCCGGCGAGAAGGCAGGCGCCGCGGTCGTCGATGCGGCTTACGCCGCCGGATACCCCAAGGCCGGCGATGCATCGATCCTGAAGGTTCAGTCGCTGGGAGCCCTGTTCGCGGATAGCCGGGCACTGACTCTTGTCGGCCTGCTGTTCCTCCTCGTTATCTTCGTGACGATGGTCTACGGGCCAATCGCCGCGCTGCTCGTCGAGCTCTTCCCGACACGCATTCGGTATACGGGCATGTCGCTGCCCTACCACATCGGCAATGGCTGGTTCGGCGGCTTCCTGCCCCCCACCGCCTTCGCCATCGTGGTGGCCACCGGCAACATCTTCTCGGGCCTCTGGTATCCGATCATCATCGCGATGATGACCTTCATCATCGGCCTGATCTTCCTGCCGGAGACCAAGGATCGCGACATCTACAAGATGTAGCGGCCACCAACTCGGGCTTTGCGCCACGTATGGAAGCCCCGCCTCGCCAGGCGGGGCTTTTCGACGGTCATTGGGCGAACCCGGCTTCACTGACGCCGTGCGAGTGATCTCCAAGCCCGGGCCGGGCGCACGGGCTGCGGCGGATGTCAGGCCCGATCGCCGCTACCATGTCACGCGCAGCCCGACATTGCCGCCGAAGCCCCGGCTGTGGTTCGAATCGGCATTCGTCAGATAGCTCGCCTCGGCGTAGAGGCTGATGGCTTGCGTGACCTGCGCGGTGACGCCGCCGCCGATTTCGAATGCGGTCGCGCCGCGTTGTGTCGTGACGAGGTTGGTGTCGAACAGCGTCTTGTCGTTGCCGCCGAAGCTGCGCCAGAGATTGGCGGTGAGATAGGGTCTGATCTCGGTCGTGCCCCAGAGCAGGCTGCCGCGCAGTCGCGCGCCGATCCTGCCCGTCAGCGCGTCGCTGCTGTCCTGGCTGATCGCGGAAAACAGATCCCGGGTCTGATCGAACGATGTGCGTTGCCAGATGAGCTGGCCCTGCGGCTCCAGGATAAGGCCGCCGCCAAGCGCGATCGGGTAGCCCGCCTCGACCGAGCCGGTGAAGACCGTGCCATCGGCGTCCGACCGGATGCCGCGGTCGGAACGGGGCGTGCCATTGAGCCAGCTGTTCATCAGGACGGTGTCGAGATACCAGCCGGCCGGTCCGACATGGGTCCAGTAGGCGCCGACGCTGTAGGAATCGAGCCCGAGCTTGCCGGTGGAGGCGCGCAGCTGCCCAAGGGCGAAGCCGCGGACATCGCCCTCGGCCCGTCCATAGCCGAAGAAGGCGCCGAAACGGTCGCGATGGCCGCTTTGCCAGTCGACGCCGTAAAGATCGAGGCCGGTCTGCAGGCCGATGATGCTGCCCTTGAACTCCGGACTGACATCGCCCGAGAAGCGCTGCTCGCGATGCTGGCCGAAGACGCGTCCCCAGCCGGCAGAGGCGATGCCGGTTCCCCGCAGCAGGTCCTGGTCGCCCTGGCGCTCGTGGAAGGTGCCGAGCGTACCGAGCGCCAGCATGCGCGGTCGCGGGCGTGATCGCGTTGGTCGCGACTTCCGGACGATAGAGCGCAACCACCGGCCCGTCCGGGCTTGCAATCGTCGGCGCGCCCGGCGACGGCGCCAGGATGGCATTCTCGGCGCCTGCAGCCAGTTGTGGCTGCGGCACCACGGTTGTCGGTGGGGGCAGGGTGGAGCGGAGATACCAGTTCTGCTCGGTGCCGGCCGCGATGCCGCCGCGATAGAGCGCGTATTCGAAGGCGCCGGCCGCGATCGGCCCGGCCTGGCTGAAGGCTCCAGCTGCAGTCGTGCCGCCGTTCAGGGTGTCGACCACCTTGATGCCGCTGCCGAATGTCGGAGCGCCGGTTCCGCCGAGGTTGAGGATCGTGATTCGGGTCTGCCCGCTCGCCGAGCCGCCGGAGATGATCAACTGGTCCGATGGCGAGGCGCTGTCTCCCAGCACCGTCTGCAACCGCATCCGCGCATTCTGGCCGGCATAATTCCCGATGATCGTGAGGCTGTCGCTTGCGGCGGCCGGGCCGTTGGTCAGATCGATCGTGCCGGCATTGGTGACCGTCACCAGCTGGCCCGGCGTGAAGGGCGCGATCGCATGCACTCCATTCCCGGCGAAGACAGTGCTGGTCGCATCGATCGACAGCGTGCCCGTCCCGGTTCCGGCGTCGCCGAGCGTCAGTGTGCTGGCAAAAGTCAGCTGCGAGTTGTTGGTGAGCTCGAACAGCTCCCAGTTGATCAAACGCGCGACGCCGGTGGCGCTCGTATTGTTCCAGGTCAGCCGATCGATGCCGGGGCCGCCATCGATGATGGCCGTCGGGACGATATTCGCAGCCGTCAGGCCGGTGAAGACGGCCACGTCGTTGCCCGCGCCGAGCCGGAAGCCGGTTTCGAGCACGCCGCCGCCGGTCCAGTTCACCGTGTCGGCTCCGGTGCCGCTGAGCAGGAAACCGCCGACGCTGCCCCCGGAGATGGTGAAGACGTTGTCGCCATTGCCGAAATTGACGAAGCCGCCGATGCGCCCGCCGGACAGGTTGAGCGTGTCGTTGTTCTGGGCCGCCAGAACGTTGGTGACGATCAACCCGCCAGACATGGTCAGCACATTGTTGGCGAGCGTCATGTCGATCGAGCCGATCTGGCCGCCGGTGACCGTGACGAAGTCGCCTTCGTTCAGCCCACCGGTGATGACGCCGCCGGACACCGTCGCGAAATCGAGTTCGCCGCCCTGGTTGACGTTGCTGTTGATCGTGCCGCCGGCCATCACGAAGCGGTCGACGCCATCGCCGAGGCCGCTGCCCTGGTCGACGGTGCCGTTCACCAGGCCGCCGCGCATGATGAAGGTATCGGCTCCGTTGCCCTGGCTGACATTGCCATTGATGGTGCCGGAATTGTCGATGATGAGCGGCGCGTTCCCCGTGATGACGATATCGCCGTTGATCGTGCCCGTGGCGAGGTTGTTGACGGTATTGAGCCCGTTGCCGGCAAAGGTGATTGCGGGGCCGGTTCCGCCATGGATCTGCGCGGCCGCGCCGCCGACGCCATTATTGATGGTGATGGTCTGAGCCGCGCTGGAGGCGCCGGTGCCGGCCGCGATCCCGTTGGTCGATCCGCGAACGATGCCGCTATTGTCAAACACCAGCGCGCGCGCCGACGCGCCGGCGGCAAAACTCTGGTTCACGCCGATGCCTGCGCCGCCTCCCGTCGCAGTCCCGGCAATCGTCGCACCAGCGGCATTGGCGATCCGGATGGTGAGCCCGCGTTGCCTTGCAAGAAGGACATGCCGAGCGCATTGCCGGCTCCGGCATTCGTCGCGGAGATGATGCCGAGATTGGTGAGAACGCTCGTCCCGGCCCCGGTCCCGGACGAGAAGGCCACGCCGGTGAGGGGGGTGGCAGCGCTTCCGGATGCGATGATCGAGCCGTTATTGTTGAGCAGGTTCCCGGCCGTGTTCAGCCCGAAGGTGACAGCCTGACCGGTCGCTGGTGCCTGCTGGACGGTTGCGCCCGGCGCGACCGTGATGGTGACGGGCGTGTTGGCCGGCGCCGCAAAACCATCGGCGTCCGTACCCGAGCAGGTCACGATCGCCCCGGCTCCGGGCGGATCGGGTACGCACTGTGCCTGCGCGGGCAGGGACGCGAAGAACCCGATGAGACCGGAAGCAAGGGCGGAAACAGGGCCGTGAGCGGAATGTCGCCTTGCTCCGGTCGCTCGAAGCCATCGCCCCATATGCACGGCCCGCTTGTAGCCGAGTCAGGGCATGATGAAGTTGGTTGAGCATCTAGTCGACCGGAAAAGCGACTGAGCAGCCGCCCGGTCCCCGTATCCTGTCAATACCTGCCAGGCGGAAGCTCCGGGTTCCTTCCGTTGAAGATGTCTGCTCTCAACCATTCCGGGCACAACCGAAGGGCCCCCGACTGCCGCCGCCGGTCGCAGACCTGTGCACCGAGCAGAAGCACACGCCAGAACCGGTCCGTGGCAACGCCGGCCATCATGAACGACAGGACCGCCAGCATCCGGTGCCCTTCGGCGAGCGGCGAGGCCCATGGCGCGCCCGTGAGCCAGATGAGGCCGGCAAAGCTGGCGCTGAAGCTTGCGCAGAATAACAGTGCGTAGAGCAGCAGGGACCCAAGAACGCTCTTGAAGGTCACGCGCCCTCAAGTCCCGGCGATTATGTCCCCGATCGATTCGTGCAGTTCATGAAGGCCATATGCGCGGGCGTGCGCCGGGGCGCTGCGTTCCATTTGATCTTGCCCGGGCGATGCGGATCGGCAGTTATCGAGCCACCATTGTTGAGAGCACAGTTGCAGGCGCGCATATTCTTCATGCCCCTGCATTCCGGCCTCGTCCCGCCTGACTGCGCCGACGCAGTCGAGGTCAACCCCAGCATGCCCAAGAGCACGCTGCTCACGACGATAGTCATCTTCACGGCAATCTCCCCACAGCCTGACGCAGCGTTTCACGCCGTCTTTCATGAGTCCACGGGGCAGCACGACCTTGCTCTGCCCTCGGCAGGTCCAGAGGCTCCGGGAAGGCGTTGCCTGCGTCGGTCGCCCAAGGATCGTCGACGGGCTTGATCGCGTCCGTCCCGGCGGATACGGCAACGCGTCCGGTCGGGAAGGGCAGTCGAGCCCTCCGCGGCAGCGCGGCCCCGCACTTCGCTGTGGAATGAATGATGAGCTTCACGATCCTGGCTTTCGGCGACAGCCTCACCTGGGGCTCGGACCACCTGCACGGCGGCCGCCATGCGTTCGAGGACCGATGGCCGAATGTGCTCGCGGCCGGGCTAGGGTCCGCGGCAACCGTCGTGACTGAGGGGCTGGGCGGACGAACCAGCTGTTTCGACGATCACATGTCGCCGTCTGACCGAAATGGCGCGCGGATCCTGCCGACGCTGCTCGGCAGCCATTATCCGCTCGATCTGCTCATCATCATGCTGGGCGCCAATGATCTCAAGCCGCATATCTGCGGGCGGGCCGCGGGGGCTGCCGCGGGAATCGACCGGCTCATCGAGATCGCACAGAGCTTTCCCTATGGCTGGGGCGCCGCAGCGCCCAAGATCCTGGTGGTGTCGCCGCCGATCTTCGCTGCCTCGCGCGCACCGGACGGGTTGCCCGTCGGCGGGCGCGATATCGCGGAATCCCGGCGCCTGGCACCGGAATATGACGCCGTTGCCCGACGCCGCGGCTGCAGCTTCTTCGACGCCGCCTCGGTTGCCAAGGCTTCGGTCATCGACGGCGTGCACCTGGACGCAGAGAACACCCGCAATATCGGCCAGGCGCTTGTGCCGGTCGTCGTTGCGATGATCTGACCCTCCGTGGGTGCCGCGGCTTTCCCGGAAGCCGCGACCCGGTCCTCGGGGCGGCTCTTTAGGCTCGCATCCGGCATCGGTTGACCGCGCCATGCCGCCCTCTGACGACATGGTTCTCGTGCCGCACTGACGGCCGCGCCTCATTCCCAGGAGCTGGCCGAACAGGCTGCACGGCCTGACTTCCTGGGTTTTGCTAACTTCTTCCGGACAAAAAACACTTACTGCGGGGCGGGCAGGATCATACTCCCGGTGATCTCCAGATGGCGCCTCATCAGTACGGCGGCCAGTTCCGCATCTCCTGCCTCCAGCCGCGTCAGGATCTCCATGTGCTCGCTGTGGTTGGCCCGCACGCGATCAAAGCCGTGCTTCCAGTTATAGATCGAGAAACGCCGCAGCCGGTTCTGGCGCCGCATGGCCTCGAGGAAGAAGCGGTTGCCGGAGGCCTCGGCCAGGCCCTCGTGAAATGCCGCGTTCATCTCGAAGAAGGCGACGCTGGAGGATTCGCTCCAGGGCAGGGACAGGCTTTCATCGTGCTGGCGCCGCATCTCTTCGGCAAAGCCGGGCAGGAGCGCAAATCCAGGCTCGAGAAGCGCGGCCGGCTCGATGATCAGCCTGAACCGGTAGCTCTCCCGGCGTAGTTCTGCGCTCCAGCGCGTCAGGAACCGCCAGCCATAACCCGGTTTGCGCTCCACCATCTTCAGATCGGCAAGCAGGTCGAGCGCCCTGCGGACCGTGGGGCGCACGGCATCGTAGCGCTGCATCAGCTCCGTTTCCGAGATGTCGTCGCCAAGCCTGCCATTGTCCCGGTCGGCGGCGATACGCACCAGCAGGTCGTCATCGCCGGAGCGTTCGCCGGATGCGGTCGCTTCCGCCGGCAAGGCGGCAAGCAACTCGACGCCGCGCTGCGGCCGCCGGATGACGAGCCCGCGCGTGGCCAGCAGATCAAGCGCGGCGCGCACCGGCGAGCGGGAGACGTTCAGGCGCTCGGCCAGGGTCTTCTCGTTCAGGCGGTCGCCCGGAGCGACGCCGTCGGCGCGGGCGAGATCCATGATGCGCCCGGCGAGCTCTTCCTGGAGGCGCGTGGGCTGGCGGCCGGTTTCAGTGTCCATAATGGTCATTGTATCACAAAAAACATTCTGATACGTCTCGTCAAGGCTGCGGCGGGCCCGGGCAGCCCTTGAAGGGGAGAGCTTAGCAACAATGCCGTTTTCCTCGCACTGCCCGCCGCATGAAATCGCCGGCCCGTCGCGGCAGCGCGGCCGCCCATACGGCGGGGGCACGCCGGATCGCAGCGGGCAGGGCGCCGGCCACCCGGCGATCCGGATGCCAGCCATTGGCGTCGCAGGGCGCCTGATCCGCGCGCCGAGCATTCCGGCCAGGCCGCGCATCGCGGTCTGTTCGCCGGAAACGAGGATGGAAGTGCCGCGCGCAACCGTCGGCGTCCCGAGTGAGACGGCACGATCGGCGGCCTTGAATCGATCATGCCCATGGGCCGCGGAGCGATGGCCCCGTGGAGCTGAAGCCAACTCAAGAAACGAGGGGATCAAGATGAGACTGCCCACGCTGCTGGTACTGTCCTCCGGCCTCGTGGCCGGCATCGCGAATGCCCAGGAGGCGCAGCCGCTCCGCCTTCGCCTCAACGCCGATATCCGTTCGCTCGATCCGGGCGTCAATCGCGATGCCAATACCGACGCGGTCCAGAACCATCTCTTCGAAGGGCTGGTCGCCTTCAGGGAGGATGCGAGCGTCGGTCCGCTCCTGGCGAAATCGATCAGCGTCTCCGAGGACGGCAGGACCTATACCTTCGTGCTGCGGGACGATCTCCACTTCAGCAATGGCGAGCTGGTCGGCAGCGACGACGTGCTGTTCGCCTGGAAGCGCTACACCGATCCCGCCACCGGCTGGCGCTGCCTCTCCGAGGTCGATGGGCGCGGCGCCGTGAAGGTGACGGATGTCGTCGCCAAGGACGCCAGAACCGTCACATTCACGCTTGCAAAACCCTCCGCGCTCTTCCTCGGGACCCTGGCCCGTCCCGATTGCGGCGGCACCGGCATCTACCACAGGAGCTCGCTCGGCCCCGATGGCAAATGGCTTGCGCCTGTCACGACGGCACCCTTCAAGCTCGGCGAATGGCGGCGCGGCCAGTTCATCGATCTGGTCCGCAACGACAGATATTCCGCCTTGCCGGGGGCGCGGGACGGCCTCACCGGCAACAAGTCCACCACGCTCCAAAAGCTGCGCTTCGCCATCATCCCGGATGAGTCGACGGCGAAGGCAGCCCTGCTGGCGGGCAATATCGACGTCAATTTCGATGTCCAGAACGCCGATCTGGCCGAGTACAAGGCCAATAAGGACGTCACCCTGGACTCGGCATCGGTGATGAATGTCAACGACATCCTGATTCAGACCAAGGATCCGCTGCTGTCCGATGTCCGCATCCGACGCGCCTTGCAGCTCGCCCTCGACCTGCCCGTCCTGGTCGACCAGGTCAGCGAGGGAACGGCCAAGCCCAACAACTCACCGATCCCGCCGGCGAGCGCCTATCACCGGAAGCTCCAAGCGCAGCCGATCGCGCGCGATCTCGCCACCGCCAGGAAACTTCTGGCGGAGGCGGGCTACAAGGGGCAGCCGATCAGGATGATCACCAACAAGCGCTACCAGAGCATGTTCGACCAGGCGGTGATCGCGCAGGCCATGGCCAGGGAGGCCGGAATCACGATCGATCTCGACGTGCTGGAATGGGGCGCGCAGCAGGACCGCTATCTCGCGGGGTCCTATCAATTGATGTCGCACGGCTTTTCCGCGCGGCTCGACCCGTCGCTGTCCTTCGAGATGTTCACCGGTTCCAAGGCGGAGCAGCCCCGCAAGGCCTGGGACAACCCCGAGGCGCAAAAGCTCCTTGCTCAAAGCATGGAGGTCGCCGACCCGGCGCAGCGTCAGGCGATCATCGACAGGCTCGAGGTGATGTTTCGCGAGGATGTTCCGATGATCGTGCTCTACTCGGAGGTCCGGACCAGCGCTGCCCGCTCCTATGTCTCCGGGTACAGGAGCTGGGTCATGGGGCAACCGCGAGCCTGGGGTGTCTCCATCGCCAGGTAGCCCATGCCGGGCACCGCCATGATGGCCGACAGGCCGGCGCCGGTGCCGAAGCTCATCCCCAAACTCTCTCGTCAGGCGCGGATGCCGGGCGCACCGCCCCTGACGCTCTTTCCGCTGAACAGGATTGGACCATGACTTTGACACGACTGCCGCGGGCGACGCCTTCATCGCGCGATGTCGACGCTGCCGGGATCACGCGCTTTCTCGACGCTGTGCAGCTCGCCGGCCTCGAACTGCACAGCTTCATGGTCTTCAAGGACGATGCCGTCGTTGCCGAGGCTTTCTGGAAGCCGTTCGGTCCCGACCGCCCGCATATGCAGCATTCCGCCACGAAGAGCTGGACGGCCGTCGCGGTCGGCTTCGTCCATGCCGATGGGCTGCTCGACCTCGACGACAAGGTCGTCGATTTCTTCCCCGAGCATCTGCCGGCCGAAATCAGCCCGAACCTCGCAGCGATGACGGTCAAGGACCTGCTGACCATGCGCACGGGCCACCGCACCGGCCTCTCCGGCGGCGAATGGCGCTACCTCACCGGAAGCTGGATCGAGGCGTTTCTGAACGAGCCGGTCGTCGAACGCCCCGGCACGCGCTTCGTCTACAGCAGCGGCTCCAGCTACATGCTGTCGGCCATCGTCACGAAGCTGACCGGGCAGACCGTCAGCGACTATCTGGAACCGCGCCTGTTCCGCCCGCTCGGCATGGGGGAGATCAGCTGGGATGTCTCGCCGGAAGGCATCGGCACCGGCGGGAACGGGCTGAGCTGCTCCGCTGAGGACATGATGAAGTTCTCCGTCCTGCATCTCCAGGACGGCATGTGGAACGGCCAGCAGGTGATCCCGGCCGATTGGGTCCGGGCGACACGGCACAATCATGTCGGCGAATTCGAGATGATGTCGTTCGACGGCAAGCGCTATCGCCCGGCCGATCCCGCTGGCGTGCCCGATATCCGCCCGGGCTATGGCTACCAGTGGTGGATGACGCCCCATGGCGGCACCCGCGCCGCCGGCGTCTTCGGGCAATATTACATCCTGTTGCCCGAGCAACGCGCCGCGATCACGATCACCGCGGCCCTTCCGCTGAGCGAGAAGCGGCTTCTGAGCACGGTCTGGGCGGAGCTGTTCCCGGCCCTGACGCAGCCGGGCTCCGCGGCAGCCGACGCGGCCCTTTCGTCACGCCTGGCGACGCTGGCGATGCCGGTCGAGGCGGGAGCGCTGCAGAGCCCTCGCGCGTCCGAGATCAGCGGCCGCACCATTCGCTTCGCGCCGAATGCCAACCACGTATCGGAAGCGTCGCTGAGCTTCGCGGCAGGGCACTGCGAATTCCGTCTCGTCGACCACCGCGGCACGCACAAGATCACGCTCGGCCTCGGGCATGGCATCGAAGGCCAGACGACGATGAGCGGGCAGGACCTGCATCACGCCTACCAGCCGGACCTCATGCGGGTGATCGCAAGCGGCGTCTGGCGCGACGAGGCGACCTTCGTCATGACGTGGCGCTATGTCGAGACCGTGTTCTGCGACACCGTCATCCTCCGCATCGAGGGCGACACGATCGAGCTCGACCGCAGCGTCAACGTCAATGCCGGCCTGACGAAGCACCCGACGTTGAACGGTGCGCTGTCGCGGGCAGCAGCCTGAGACGAGCCCCCGGGGGCACCACCCGGGGGCGGATCGCGCGGCGATGAACACAACCCCACAGGTTCACGATGAAAATCCTCGTTCTTCCCGGTGACGGCATCGGACCCGAGATCACCACCGCCACCCTTGCGGTACTCGACGTTGCCGATGCGGCGCTGGCGCTCGGGCTCGATATCGAGACCCGCGAGATCGGCCTCGCCAGCCTGAGGGCGCAGGGCACGACCTTGCCGCAGGACGTCATGACCCGGATTCCCGAGGTCGACGGTGTCATCCTCGGCCCGGTTTCGCATTACGAATATCCGGCCCGCGACAAGGGCGGCATCAATCCCTCTGCCGAGCTGCGCGTCGTCTTCGAGCTCTTCGCCAATCTGCGCCCCTGCCGGTCGCGCGCGGGCCTGAGTATCCTGCGCAAGCCGATGGACCTGGTCATCGTGCGCGAGAACACCGAGGGATTCTACTCGGACCGCAACATGTTCGCCGGCGGCGGCGAGTTCATGCCCGATCCCGACATGGCGTTGTCCATCCGCAAGATCACGGCGAGATCCTCGGCCCGCATCGCGCGCGCCGCCTTCGAGCTGGCGCGTGGCCGCCGCCGCAAGGTCACCGCCGTCCACAAGGCCAATGTGGTCAAGCTGTCGGATGGCCTGTTCCTGAGCGAGGTCCGCAAGGTCGCGGAGGATTTTCCGGATGTGGAGCTGGAGGAACTGATCGTCGACGCGACGGCCGCGTTGCTCATCCGCTCGCCGGATCGCTTCGACGTGATCGTGACGACCAACATGTTCGGAGACATCCTCTCCGACGAGGCGTCCGAGCTGTCCGGCAGCCTCGGTCTCGGCGGCTCGATCAATACCGGCCATGACATCTGCGTCGCGCAGGCCCAGCACGGATCCGCGCCCGATATCGCAGGCCAGAACCTGGCGAACCCGACCTCCCTCATTCTCTCGGCTGCGATGCTGCTGGACTGGCGAGGCCGGCGCGACGCCAATGCCAAGCTGATCGCGGCCGCGGGCGCGATCGAACGCGCCGTTGATGTCGTCCTCGACGATCCAGCGACGCGCACCCGCGATATCGGCGGCACATTGGGCACGGATGCCTTCGCGGAGGCTGTGACCGCGGAATTGCGCCGGCAACTTTCGGGACGTGTCGCGGCCTGAAGCCGAACGCCGCTTGGATCGGGCCCGTCCGATCCTGAACCCAATTCATCAGGAGAGATCGCATGTCGACTAATCCGGATACGGCTCGCGCCAGGCCCGCCGTTCTTCGTCCGTCCGAGATCCCGGCGCGCCAGCGCGGCGGTGGGGCCAAAACGGTCCCGCTCGTCACGCGTCGCACGGGCTCGACCAGCTTCATCAATGGCATCACCATCTTCGAGCCGGGGGCTGCGATCCCGCTGCACAGCCACAATTGCGAAGAGAGCGTCATGCTGCTGGAAGGCGAGGCCATCGCCGAAATCGACGGTGTCGAGTACCCGATCGCGGCAGGCGACATCACCTTCATCCCCGCCGATCTGCCGCATCGGTTTCGCAACGTCTCGGCGACCGAGGGCATGAGGATCCTCTGGATCTATGCCTCGATCGACGCCACGCGAACGCTGGTCGAGACAGGCGATACGCGCTCGATCGACGATGAGCACCTGGCGCCCGTGGCAACCTGAGCAGGGAGCGTACCCAGCCGGCTGAAGGTGATCGGGACTGAGCCCTGAACCGAAGGGAGGGGGGCTGCCCCGGTCTTGGCAGAGGTTCCTGGAGGGCAATCGCTTATGTTGCGGCGATTGGAGATGCGGCACAATCTTCGCGCAGATGTGTCCCGCAAACAACGGAGGCTCAACTTTACGTTTGCCAGGTGTCGCGTGGTCTAGCGTCCCAGACTGAACTCTGTTCCACTGGCTGCAGGCGGTCTGGACTTCAGACAGAGCATCTCATGTCTGCACGGCGCGATGGCTGCGGGCGATTGGCACTGAGGTTCGCGCTCGCCATCTCAATCGGCTTGGCGAGTTCTTTCGCGGTCGCGCAGGAGGAACCTGGGAAAAGCACGGCCGATCTGGCCAAGGCGGCGCAGAACCCCGTTGCCGACATGATCAGCCTGCCCTTCCAGAACAACTTCAACTTCAATGTCGGGCCGCATAAGCAGCTGCAGAACGTGCTCAACATCCAGCCCGTGATCCCGATCACGCTGAATAAGGACTGGAACCTGATCACGCGCTGGATCACGCCGGTGATCGCGCAACCGGCCCTGACGGTGAATGGCGAGCGCGAGTTCGGCCTCGGCGACATCAACCCGAGCTTCTTCTTCTCGCCGAAGCAGCCGACGCACGGCATCATCTGGGGCATCGGCCCGACCTTCGTGTTCCCGACCGGCACCGACAAGACCCTGACCAGCGGCAAGTACTCGGCCGGCCCCGCCTTCGTCGCTCTGGCCATCGAAGGCCCCTGGGTCGTCGGCGTCCTCGTCAACAATGTCTGGTCCTTCGCGGGCAAGAGCAACCGCAGCGCGGTCAACGCGATGACGCTGCAGCCCTTCGTGAACTACAATTTCCACGGCGGCTGGTACCTGACCTCGTCCCCGATCATCACCGCCGACTGGGAGGCCGGCCA